>CAIZGT010000344.1 GCA_903932545.1 uncultured Rhodospirillales bacterium | reverse complement strand
ATCTGGCACCGATCCCCCCGCGAGCAGTTCGTTTGTTAGCACTCTCGATGAGAGAGTGCTGGGGAAATAGTCTGGAGCGTGGATGGAGTCAAGATTGTTGGCAATCCAAAGGAGTGAGTGCCAACACGTTGTGCACGATAGCATCGGCAACCTCGCCAACGCGCCGCAGCGGTTGCATGACAGATGCCGCATACCTGTGCGTGTTGATCAGCAGCACACCGGGGTCGTGAGTGCCAATCTATTGATCAACATACGTTTTTTCTTGCAAACAAGGGCAGGGGCTATGCCACACTTTCCGCTACCGCAATCGGCGGTGGGCAAAGAGGACGATATATCGGAGGGTTGAGGGGATGCAGATACAGGACACCAAGCGGATCGAGCGCCAATTGCAGGGCTATCGGCTGACCACAGCGGAAATCTTGTATCACCTGCCAGACCACCCCGGCCTGTTGCAGTCATATTTCTGGCAAGATCTGGATATCGCACCGAAATTCCCGGTGCTGCACCGGTTTTTGGATTTCTGGTCACGCGAGTTAGACGGCAAACTACATTCCGTGCGCGTCGGCGCGGTCAGTTTGATCACGCCGGGGCAATGGCGGCACGTCGATGGGCTGATGAATTTGCATTAAAGCGCAAACGGCGGGGTTAAGCCCCGCCGTTTCACGATATTTCAGCCAAACGGAACGGGCCTCAGCGGCGGAAGGTGCCGCGTGCGATGTCGTTGAAATCATACGGGCTGATCGACAGATCGTGCAGATCACGCTCATCAAGGCGGGAAAGCTCACGCATAGTCTCAAGCTGGGCGCGACGCTCACCGATGAATGCGAAGATACGACCGACCAATCCGAGGCCGAGCGAAGGCAGCTTCACGTTGGCGGAGTCGGTATGCGGGACGCTATTCCAGAAGGTGGCCATGATATGCCTCTTACGTTGCACTGCAGCATTTGCTGCACCGCACCATAAGGGTATTGGGTGGGGTTAAGTCAAGGATTCTGACCTAAATTCCCCACCACAAAAATCAGCCCAGCATTGTTATTTGTTGATGACACCCGCGCCAGCGTTGGCGCAGATCTCATCTTGCGAGCCAGCGCCGCCCGAGACACCGATGGCGCCGATGATTTTACCGTTTTCCACCAACGGGATACCGCCACGTGAGGCGATCACCCCGTCGAGTGTCGAGAAATAGACCATGCCGCCTTGCATGCCATTTTCAAACAATTTGGTGATACGGCGGAAACGGGCGGCGGCGCGCGCTTTGTGCTCGGAAATCTCTATCGAGGCGAGCTGAGCGCCGTCCATCCGGGCAAATGCAATTAGATCGCCATTCGAATCAACCACGGTCGCGTTCATTTTGTAGTCGTGCTTCTTTGCCTCGGCCACCACAGCAGCAATGACGCTCTGCGCACGCTCAAGCGTGATCGGCGTGCCGTAAGGGATATCAAACGGCATCTTTTCCGGAATGACGTCGAGCGCCGGTGTTGGCGACGGCTGTGCGAATGCGGGCCGTGCGGCCAGCAGAGCGAGAGCTGCGAACGGCAAAACGAGTCGTTTCATCTTGAATTCCCCTCATTGCGTCGGGCTTGTTCCCGATCTTGCGTGCCTGAACGGCGTAGTTGAAGCGTGACGTGGTTCCGCAACGAGGGCAAGTGGCATCGTGTGCGTATATAAGGTGAAAGATTGGCAGTGGTCGCCCGTCGGCCCCGCCCTATATATATGGGCATGCCCTTCGATCTCATTTCCCCCGAATCTCGCAAAGCTCAACTTCGTGCGCAGCGCCCTATAGCGCTATGGCTGTTTACGCTCAGCTTTATGGTGATGGTGATGGTAGCACTTGGTGGCGCCACGCGGCTCACCGGCTCCGGTCTT
>CAIZGT010000343.1 GCA_903932545.1 uncultured Rhodospirillales bacterium | reverse complement strand
GACCGCGTGCTCGGCCTGCTGATCGCCGAGTGGATTCACGAACGCTTCCCGCATGAGAACGAGGGCGCGATGGGCCAGCGCTTGGCGCTCCTGGTGTCGCAGCCCACGCTTGCGGAGATTGCCGAGCGGCTGGGGTTGGATGCGTGCCTCTCACTCTCCCCGTCCGAAGCGAAAGCTGGCGTGCGCAAGCGCGCGACCGTCACCGCTGACGCGATGGAAGCCTTGATCGGCGCACTGTATCTCGACGCCGGGCTCGATCAGGCGCGGCGATTCGTGCGCAGGGCTTGGGATCGGGTGATCACCGCGCAACTCGTGCCGCCGAAAGACGCCAAAACCGGCTTGCAGGAATGGGCGATGCAGCGTGGATTGGGGCTGCCACGCTATGAAGTGGTCAGCACTGAGGGGCCATCGCATGCTCCAGTGTTTGAAATTGCCGCCGTGCTCGGCGATCATCGCGCCACCGCCAGTGGCAGCAACAAGCGCCAAGCCGAACAGGCTGCGGCTGTCTTGCTTTTGGAGAAGTTGAAATCATGACCACGCGCTGCGGCTTCGTCGCCCTGATGGGCGCGCCCAACGCCGGCAAATCGACCCTGCTCAACCGCCTCACCGGCGCGAAGCTGTCGATTGTCTCGCCCAAGGCGCAAACCACGCGCTTTAGGGTGCTGGGCATTTTGATGCGCCACACCTCACAGATTCTGCTGGTTGATACGCCGGGCATCTTCAAACCCAAGCGCAAGCTCGACCGCGCCATGGTCAACGCCGCCTGGACTGGGGCCGAAGACGCCGATCTGATCACGCTCCTGGTCGATGCCAAAACCGGGTTGACCAGCAGCGTGCGTGACATTGCCAAAACCATCGGTGAGCGTGCGGCCAATGGCGGGCGCGCGCCGTGGCTGATCTTGAACAAAACCGATCTGGTCGGCGCGCCCACCCTCCTGCCGTTGATCGCCGGACTGAACGAGATTACCCCATTTGCCGAGACCTTCATGGTGAGTGCCAATACGGGTGATGGCGTCGAGCAACTGATGGACGCACTTGCGGCCGCCGTTCCAGAAAGTCCGTATCTCTACCCTGAGGACGATCTCACCGATCTGCCAGACCGTCTGCTCGCCGCTGAACTCGTGCGCGAACAGATCTTCCTGCAAACCCATGAAGAAGTGCCCTACGGCACCACGGTGGAAACCGAGAGCTGGAAGTCCAAGCCGGATGGCTCGGTGCGGATTGACGCAACGATCTACGTCACCCGCCCCGGCCACAAGGCGATCATGATCGGGGCAGGCGGGGCGCGCATCCGCGAGATCGGCGCACGAGCCCGGGCGCAGTTGGAGCGTCTATTGGAGATGCGCATCCATCTGTTCTTGAACGTGAAGGAACGGGCTGGCTGGGATGAGGAGAATGCCCGCCTGCGCGCCATTGGCTTGGAAGACCCGAAATAAACCGCGAGATCGTGGGGCGGGAGGCGCTGCGCTGATCCGCCTTCCGATATGAGGGAGTTTTCACCATGGAATGGGAGGCCCCCGGCATCATCCTCGCCGTCCGCCCGCTCGGGGAAGCTGATCTGGTCGCCACCGTGATGACCGAAGCCCACGGCGCGCATCGTGGGCTGGCCAAGGGCGGGCAATCGCGCAGCAAAATCGCCCTTTGGCAGCCGGGAAACCTCGTGCAACTGCGTTGGGTGGGCCGCTTGGCTGACCAACTCGGCGCATTGTCTGCCGAAATGGTGCATCCCGCCGCCTCGATGGTCATGGATGATCCGCTCGGCCTCGCCATGCTCGTCTCGTCGTGCGCCGTGGCCGAAGGCGCGTTGATTGAGCGCGAGAAGCAACCCGCCGTGTTCGACGGCCTCGTCCGACTTCTCGCCCGCCTGCCACTTGGCGAGGCGATGCTCGGCGAGTTGGTGCGTTGGGAACTCAGCCTGCTGGCTGGTTTGGGCTACGGCCTGGATCTGACCTCGTGCGCCGTCACCGGCGATGACGACGACCTCATCGGCGTCTCACCCAAATCCGGCCGCGCTGTTTCGCGCGCCGCCGCTGGGGTGTGGCAATCACGCCTTCTGCCATTGCCGCCGTTCCTGATGCGCGACCCAGGGGGCGAATCGGCGGGAGATGCGGCACAATGGCGCGATGGGTTGCGGTTGACCGGGCATTTCCTCGCCCGCGACGCATTCGGACATCACCATCTCCCCCTGCCGCAATCCCGGCTGGCCTTATACGACCGCGCCGTAGCTTTGGCGCAAAGTGAGAGTTTATGAGCGATAACAGCATCGAATCTGGCCGGATTGAAGACACGCGGCTCTATGACGCGCTGAGCCAGCGTTATCTTGCCTATGCGATGTCCACCATCACCTCGCGCTCGCTGCCCGATGTGCGCGACGGCTTAAAGCCAGTCCATCGCCGCATCGTCTATGCGATGCAATTGCTCAAGCTCGACCCGAATGCCGGCTTTAAGAAATGCGCCCGCATCGTCGGTGACGTGATGGGTAAGTTCCATCCGCATGGTGACAGCTCGATTTATGAGGCAATGGTCCGCCTCGCCCAGGATTTCGCCACGCGCTACCCGGTGGTCGAAGGCCAGGGCAATTTCGGCAATATCGACGGCGATAACCCTGCCGCGATGCGTTACACCGAAAGCCGCCTCACCGAAGTTGCCAAGGCGTTGCTCTCTGGCATTGATGAGGATGCCGTCGATTTCCGCGCCACCTATGACGGCGAGGAGAACGAGCCCGTCGTGCTGCCGGGCGGGTTTCCGAACCTACTCGCCAATGGGGCGGCTGGGATTGCGGTCGGCATGGCAACCTCCATCCCGCCGCACAATGCAGGCGAAGTCTGCGCGGCAGCGATTCATCTGATCAACAACCCTGATTGCACCACCGCCGATCTGCTCGACCATATGCCGGGGCCGGATTTCCCCACTGGCGGCGTGCTGATGGAAGAGCGCGCGGCGATGATCCAGGCCTACGACACCGGCAGGGGCGGCTTTCGCACCCGCGCGCGCTGGGCGGTGGAGCAGGGGCGGATGGGCACGTGGTCCATCGTGATCACCGAAATTCCGTATCAGGTGCAAAAATCGCGGCTGATTGAGCAGATTGCGCAGTTGCTCGAGGAGAAGAAACTACCGCTGCTCGGCGATGTGCGCGATGAGAGCACCGAGGTTGTGCGCCTCGTGCTGGAGCCAAAAACGCGCGGCGTCGAGCCGGAAGTGTTGATGGAAACCCTGTTCCGCGCCACCGCGCTCGAAAGCCGGTTTCCGCTCAACATGAACGTGCTCACCGCCGACCGCACACCCAAAGTGCTATCGCTGAAGGAGGTTCTGCGCGAGTGGCTCAACCATCGCCACGAAGTGCTCGAACGCCGCTCCCGCCACCGTCTGTCGGCAATTGAGCGACGGTTGGAAATCCTTGATGGCTTCATCAAGGTCTATCTCAACCTCGACGAGGTGATCCGCATCATCCGCTACGAGGATGAGCCAAAAAAAGAGCTGATCCGGTTCTTTGAACTCAGCGACGTCCAAGCCGAAGCCATCCTCAACATGCGTCTGCGCAGCTTGCGCAAGCTGGAGGAGATGGAAATCCGTGAGGAGCACGCCAAGCTGATGGCCGAGCGCGACGGGCTTCACGCACTGCTCGGCAGCGAGGCGCTGCGTTGGGTGCGCATCACCGAGGAAATCCAGGCGACCAAAACCCAATTCGGCTCCGGCGCATTGGGTGACCGCCGCACCACGCTGGGCGATGCCAGCGCCTCGGTTGAGGTCTCGATGGACGCGTTTGTCGAGCGCGAGGCGATCACCGTGATCCTGTCCGACAAAGGCTGGCTGCGCGCGATCAAGGGGGCGGTGGCCGATCCGGCTGAGCTGAAATTCAAAGACACCGACAAGCTGCGGACCCTGATCGCGTGTGACACCACGGATCGGCTGTGCCTGTTCGCCACCAACGGCAAAGCTTACACGCTCAAAGCCGCCGATATTCCGCGCGGGCGAGGTGATGGCCAGAATGTGCGGCTGTTGGTTGATCTCGGCGATGGCGAGGATGTGGTGCGCCTGTTCGTGCATCGTGATGGACAAAAGAAGCTGGTGGCGAGTTCGGCTGGCCGCGGCTTCCTGGTGGCGACCGATGAACTCACCGCCGAGAAGCGCACCGGCAAGCAAATCCTCAACACCAAACCCGGCGAAGAGGCGGCGTTCTGCCTTGATGTTGAAGGCGATACTGTGGCGGTGGTGGGCGAGAATCGCAAATTGTTGGTCTTTCCCCTCCACCAAATCCCGGACATGCAGCGTGGCCAGGGCGTGATTTTCCAGAAATACAAAGATGGCGGCATGCGCGATTGCAAGGTGTTCTCGCTGACCGAGGGGCTGACCTGGAAGTATGGCGAACGGGTGCGCACCGAGACCCGACTGACGGAATGGACCGGCGAGCGCGCCAGCGTGGGGCGTATGGTGCCAACCGGGTTCCCCAAAAATGGGAAGTTCGGGGTTTAGCCGAAACCATAGCCCGTATAAGCACAGCGCAATGTGGGAACCTCCGCGCAGAGTTCTCGCATTGCGCTGCGTTGATGCGAGCCACGCCTCACCCCAGCCGCATCGCCCCGTCCAACATCGCCCAGCGCGGCATCGTGTTGAGTTGTTCAATCCCGCGACTTGTCACGGCCAGCAGCACGCCGCCGTCATAGAGCGAGACGATCTGCTCGATGAAACCCGCGCTTTCAAGCTCGTGCAGGGCTTTCCCAACTGCGCCTGCTTCCTGCTCCAGCCTGCCCCGGCACAGCGCCGCCGCAAGGTCGGCTTGGCGGCGCTTGCTGCGCACGGCCATCGTGGCCAAAGCGCGCAGCAGGCGTTGTGGAAATTCTTCCAAATGATCAACGCTGCCAGCGATCTGATCGTCGGTGTCAAAATCGGCTGGCATGGGGGCGATTGTGGCGTAATCCATCATCGCCTCAACCGGCCGGATCTCGAGGATTTCTTGCATCATCGCCGCTCCTTCTGTGCAAGGCGGCGTCCACATCAGCGCGTGAATGCCCCCTGTGATCGGCATATCGACCACTTCGACAGCGTTAAAGTGCGGAGAAACGGATCTTAAACCCAGCTAGGAATGTTACTTAATGCAACCAACGAAATGATCTGAATCTCGCGGCAATTTGTCCGCGGGATCACAGCTTCTGAAATTGCGCTGCAATCGCCACCCGCACCGCTTCGGCGAGGCTGCGGCAGGCGAGTTTTTCCATCATGTTGGCGCGATGGATTTCCACCGTGCGTGGGCTGATGCCCAGTTCATGCGCAATCACCTTGTTCGGCCGCCCCTCCACCAAGCGCCCCAACACTTCGCGCTCCCGCGGGGTGAGCACTGCGATGCGCGCGCGCGCCGCCTCCGTCATCACGCCGGTGTGGCGATTGTCAGCATGACGCGCGAGCGCCGAGCGCACAGCGCGCAACAGTTCATCTTCTGAATAGGGTTTCTCGATGAAGTCGAGCGCGCCCGCTTTCATCGCCTTCACCGCCAAGCCCACATCGGCGTGGCCGGTGACGATCACCACCGGCAGGAGGCCGAACAGCCAGGTGGCATGCATTGCCGGTCCCATGATGCCGCGGGCAAGCCGCCGCTCCATGACCTTGAATCGCTCGCTCTCGGCGCTGCCGCGCACCATGCCTGTGTGGTACACGTACAGCCGGGGCAGGTAGAACAGCGCCGCCATCCAGGCGATCATGCTGATGACGTGGAACGACTTGATCCACAGGTAGAGGGGTACAAGGGCGGAAATTGTCAT
>CAIZGT010000342.1 GCA_903932545.1 uncultured Rhodospirillales bacterium | reverse complement strand
GGCAGCGGCGCTGATCACCATATGGTCAGTGCGCCGCCTCACCTCGCCGGTGCGCGTTCTGGCGAAGGCGGCTGAGGCGCTGGGGCGGGACGTCAATGCGCCGCCCTTGCCAGAAGACGGCCCGAGCGAGGTGGCCACCGCCGCAATCGCTTTCAATACGATGGCCGCGCGCATCCGCCGCTTCGTCCAGGATCGCACCTTCATGCTCACCGCCATTGGCCATGATCTGCGCACGCCGATCACACGGCTGAAATTGCGCTGCGAATTCCTCGATGACGAGGATATGCGCCGCAAGATGTTGGCTGATTTGGGTGAGTTGGAAGCCATGGTGTCTGCCACCCTCGCCTTCAGCCGCGATGTGACGGCAGATGAGCCGGTGGTGAGTGTGGATCTTGCGCAATTGGTGCGCACCGTGCTCGACGAAGCCTCAGACGCGCGCGGCGAGACGGCGGACGTTTCCTATGATGGCCCGGCACATTTGCCGTTTCGCGGCCGCACCTTGGGCCTGAAGCGTGCGATCACCAATTTGGTCAACAATGCGCTGGATTACGGCCAAGCGGCCAGCGTCTGCATGACGGTTGAGGCGCGGATGGCGACGCTTACGATTGATGACAAAGGCCCGGGCATCCCGGTGGGCGAACTCGACCGCGTGTTCGCCCCGTTCCACCGCGTCGAGGCGAGCCGCAACCGCGAGACCGGCGGGGTCGGCCTTGGCCTGCCGATCACCCGTAACATCATTCGCGCGCATGGTGGTGATGTGATGCTGACGAACCGCCCGATGGGCGGGGCGCGGGCAGTGGTGACGTTGCCGATATGAGGTACGCTGTCATCGGCCTGATCGGCGGCATGAGCTGGGAGAGCAGTGCCGAATATTACCGCATCATCAATCGTGCCGTGCGGGACCGGCTCGGCGGCACGCATTCGGCGCGTTGCCTGATGTGGTCGTTCGACTTTCACGACATTGAGGAACTCCAAACCGCCGGAGACTGGGATGCCGCGGGAGATGTGCTGGCCGACGCGGCACTGCGGTTGCAAGCGGGTGGTGCGGATTTTCTGCTGATCTGCACCAACACGATGCACAAACTGGCCGATCGGGTGACGGCCTCTGTCCAAATCCCACTGTTGCACATTGCTGATTGCACTGCCGAGGCCATCCAACGCGCTGGGCTGACGCGCATCGGCTTGCTCGGCACACGCTTCACGATGGAGCAGGATTTCTACAAAGGTCGCCTGATCGACGGGTTCGGCCTCGACGTGATCGTGCCAGATACGGCAGGCCGCAAACTTGTTCATCGCGTGATCTATGACGAGTTGGTGCAGGGCATTATCAGCGAAGACTCACGCAAGGCCTATATAACGGTCATCGACCAGTTGGTGGCCGATGGCGCGGAAGCCATCATCCTCGGCTGCACCGAAATCACGCTGTTGGTTCAGCAGCAGCACAGCGCGGTGCCGTTGTTTGACACCACGGCGCTGCATGCGCAGGCGGCGGTAGAGCGGTATCTTGGTGCCTAGAGCTTGATCGCTTGAAGTCGGCCCCGGCCCTCACCCCCACCCGGCCACCCACGACAGTATGCTAGATGGGTGGCCGGGTGGGGGAGCGGGCTGGAACCGCAAAAACCTTACAGGCCCTAGGGCGCCTTGGGGCTCAGCCTCACGGCGCCGAACATGCCGCCATAGACGACGCGCCCCTTGTCATCGACATAGATGCCCGAAAACATCGTGTTGAAGCGCGGCCCGCCCAAGACGTAAT
>CAIZGT010000341.1 GCA_903932545.1 uncultured Rhodospirillales bacterium | reverse complement strand
TCGGCCAGCGCCATGCGCGCGCGTTCGGCTAATATCGTATCGGCCTTGCCCAGTAGCATCAAAGCAAATGCCCCGGTGACCAACACCGGAAGCGTCAGCTTCGATAGTCCCTGCCGGACCGGAATCGACAACCGGATCACGCGCCCATGCCCCCACAGATCAATCCAGCCCAATGTGTGAGCGGATCGCGACGTCTGTTCAGCCTAGCAAAGATGCGACGCGGAGTCCTCACCTTATGTTGCCCAATATTGCTAAGACGCCGCTAACTGGATCAATACATCGAAGACAAAACATTGCGCAGGCGGCGCATTTCTTCCAAAGCGCGGCCGGTGCCGAGCACCACGCATTGCAGCGCGTCCTCCGCCACCACCACCGGCAAACCAGTGGCATCGCGCAGCACCTGATCCATCCGATACAGCAGCGCGCCACCGCCGGTGAGCACAATGCCCTTATCGACGATATCGGCGGCAAGTTCCGGCGGGGTGTTTTCAAGCGCCACCTTCACCGCATCGACAATCTGCGTCACCGGATCAGACAGGCTTTCGGCGATTTCACGCTGCGAGACCACAACCTCGCGCGGCACACCGTTCATCAGGTCACGGCCCTTCACTTCGCGGTAAACTTCTTCCTCGCCCTCATAGCCAGGCGCCGCGGCACCGATATCCATCTTGATCCGCTCAGCCGAGCTTTCGCCGATCAGCAGGTTATGGTTGCGGCGGATATAAGAGATGATCGCCTCATCCATCTTATCGCCGCCGACGCGTACCGAGCGGGCATAGACAATGCCACCAAGCGAGATCACCGCCACTTCCGTGGTGCCGCCGCCAATATCAACCACCATCGAGCCGGACGGCTCCGTCACCGGCAGGCCAGCGCCGATTGCTGCCGCCATCGGCTCTTCAATCAGGAACACTTTGCGCGCACCAGCCGACTCGGCAGATTCCTGAATGGCGCGGCGCTCGACGGCGGTGGAGCCCGAGGGCACGCAGACGATAATCATCGGCGAAGCGAATGAGCGGCGATTGTGAACCTTGCGGATGAAGTGCTTGATCATCTCTTCGGCAACTTCAAAGTCGGCAATCACACCATCACGCAGCGGGCGAATCGCTTGAATGTTGCCCGGAGTGCGACCCAGCATCTGCTTGGCCTCTTCGCCCACGGCAAGCACAGCCTTCTTGCCGCGAATTTCTGCAATCGCCACAACGGAGGGCTCATCGAGCACAATCCCACGCCCTTTGACGTAAACGAGGGTGTTGGCCGTGCCAAGATCGATGGCCATGTCGGCCGACATGATGCCGAGCAAACGAGAAAACATGAAGCAACCTTCTGGGGGGCCGCGCAGAACGCGGACTTTTATATCAGCCGGGGCTTAGCCTTGCCGCTCCGCCCCGGCAAGAGGCGATGCGGATGGCAGGGTCGCTCGTTGCGGTATGAAACCGCTTCACACCCGCAGTTTACCGCCAAGAGCGCCGCTTCGCATCCCACCGTAGCCGATAATCCGTCAAGATGCGCCCTCGCATCTTGCGTCCCGCCACAGCAAGCGCAACGAGCCATTTTTTTTATCGGTGGATCACAAGCGGCATCGATCACACCCATTTCAGTCAAGGCCGCCGTTGTGTTCGACGCGATCACGGGCACAACGAATTATGCCTATAACGATCACGCTAGCAGCGCAGGATATCTTAGCGACTCCTTTACCAGCCCCGTCACTGGCTCAATCTCATCGGTGAGCTTCGCTGCCACACTTGGCAACGCGCCTGCCAACGGCAGCTTCAATGTCGATCTGTTCGCAAATGCTGGAAACCAACCGGACATCGGTAAGGTTACGACATCGGGCACCTTCCAATCTAGTGCGTTGTCGAGCACCTTGACGACATACACATTCACGCCAACCGTCACGGTAAACCTCACTCAGGGCACGACTTACTAGACTGCGCTGGGCAGAACTGGAACGGTCGGGTTGGAGTTTGGCGCAAACGGCACCAACTTCCCACCGAGCGGTTATGTGTTCATCGGCGCGAGCGTCCCAACGCTGCTGTCGACGACCGGTTCCCTCTACGAATTCGCCGTCAGTGTCACCCCAACGGCAGTGCCTGAGCCGATCAAACTGTCCCTGTTCGGCACCGCCCTCGTCGGCCTCGGCTTTGCCCGTCGCAAGCGCGGCTGATTGCAGAGATGGTGGGATGCGATGGCGTGGCGCATCCCACCAGAGCAAGATTACGCCGAAAGCGCCTCCGGCTCCGTCCGCGCCCGCTTGACCAGCAGCTTGTTCAAGGCGTGGATATAAGCCCGCGTCGCCGCAACAATCGTGTCGGTATCGGCACCCTGCCCGTCCACCATCTTGCCGCCTTCTTCAAGCCGCACGGTGGTTTTCGCCTGCGCGTCCGTCCCCTCCGTCACCGCACCCACGCTGAACAGCACCAGCCGCGCCTCGTGCGGGAAGATGTTGCGGATCGCGATGAACGTGGCATCCACCGGCCCATCCCCCATCGCGTCTGCTGAGCGGATGTCGCCATCCACTTCCAGCACCATCGCCGCCCGCGCCGGGCCATGCGAACCGGCATGCACATCGAGTGAGACGAATTTGATGCGGTCATGGTCGCGCACAATCTCGTCGTCCACCAAGGCGACGAGATCCTCGTCGTAAACGATCTTCTTGCGGTCGGCCAAATCCTTGAACCGTTTGAAGGCATCGTTGATCTGGTTATCGCCTAGCCCGCCATACCCCAGCGCCTGCAGCTTGTCGCGGAACGCCGCACGGCCAGAATGCTTGCCCATCACCAGCGAGTTCTTTTGCAAACCCACCGATTCCGGCGTCATGATCTCGTAAGTCGCGGCATTCTTCAGCACGCCGTCTTGATGAATGCCGCTCTCATGCGCGAACGCATTGCGGCCAACAATCGCCTTGTTCGGCTGCACGTCAAAGCCGGTGATGGTGGAGAGCAGCTTCGAGGTGCTCATGATCCGCTCGGTGACGATGTTCGGACGGCGCGACACCGCATCGGGGCGGGTGCGGATGGCCATCACCACTTCTTCGAGTGCGGCATTGCCCGCGCGCTCACCGATGCCGTTGATGGTGCATTCAATCTGGCGCGCACCGGCGGAGACGGCGGCCAGGGTGTTGGCGACGGCGAGGCCGAGATCGTTGTGGTTGTGGGTGGAGAAGATTGCGCGATCCGCGCCCGGCACGCGCTCGATCAGCATGGCAAAGATGCGGCGCATATCCTCGGGCAACGCGTAACCCACAGTGTCGGGAATGTTGATCGTGGTCGCCCCCGCCTTGATGGCGGCTTCCACGCAGCGACACAGGAAATCCGGGTCGGTGCGGCTGCCATCCTCGGCGGACCATTCCACATCATCAGTGTGCTGACGTGCCAGCGTGACGGAATCGATCACCGCTTGCAGCACCGCATCGGGCTCCATTCGCAACTTGTATTTCATGTGCAGCGGCGAGGTGGAGATGAAGGTGTGGATGCGGCGGCGCTCGGCAGGCCGGATCGCCTCGGCAGCGCGCAGAATATCGCCGGGGGCGGAGCGCGACAGACCGCAGATCACCGGGCCGCGAATGTTTTTGGCAATCTCTTGCACGCTCTCAAAATCGCCGACCGAGGCGATCGGGAAGCCCGCCTCAATCACGTCCACACCCAGTTCTGCCAATGCCTCGGCCATGCGCAGTTTTTCGGTGAGGTTCATCGAAAACCCAGGCGATTGCTCGCCGTCACGCAACGTGGTGTCGAAAATGATAACGCGGTCTTCGGCGATGGTGCCGAAATTCGGATGGCTAAAGCTCATGATATCCTCGGGTGGCGAAGCCGCTTGTGCGGCGTGTTCTGATACGACGTAAAAACCCAGGGCTTCCCCTGCGCACCGTCCGGCGTCACGCGCGCGGCACTATGCCCAGGGGCGGGTAAGTCGAAGCAGAAGGCTGAGTGCGAGCAGCTTGGCACCCGTACGCGCCGCGTGCGCCGCAACTTTGCGGGCAGCACAGTATGCGAGGGGGGCACAGATCAGCATAACCAGACGCTAGCTTCGCGCGAAAATCGGTGCAAGCATCGCGGGCGGAATAGGTGGGGAAATACCATGCACACGCTCGTCTTCTGCCGTGCGCTGCACGCGGATGCGATAGCGCTGGTCCTTGCGCGCGACGGTCTGAGCGCGGGGGTGAAGCCTCAAACGCTGGGGCCGAATTTCTAATGCGCACCGTGCGACTCCCCGACGGTACCGAAGTGCCATGCCTCGGCCAAGGCACGTGGTATATGGGCGAACGCAGATCAGATCGCACCGCTGAAGCCCGTGCGCTGCGGCTCGGCGTTGATCTGGGGATGCGACTGATCGACACCGCTGAGATGTATGCCGATGGCGGTGCCGAGGAGGTGGTGCGCGAGGCGATCGCCGGACGGCGCGCGGAGGTGTTCCTGGTCTCGAAAGCTTACCCACAAAACGCCTCCGCCGCGCGGGCCAAGCTCGCTTGTGAGCGCAGCCTCAAGCGGCTGGGGACGGATTATCTCGACCTGTATTTGCTGCATTGGCGCGGATCAGTGCCGTTTGCCGAAACCGTGGCGGCGTTCGAAGCACTGATCCGCGAGGGCAAAATCCGACGCTGGGGGGTCTCCAATCTCGACCCTGGAGATATGGCCGAGCTGGCACGCGCAAACGGCGGCGGCTGCGCTGTCAATCAAGTGCTCTACAACCCACAATATCGCGGCATCGAGTTCGATCTCCTGCCACAATCCAAAATACCGATCATGGCCTATTCGCCGGTGGGCCAAGGCGGCGAATTGCTCAAACACCGCTCGATAGCGGCGATTGCGGCGCGCCATGATGCCAGCAGCGCGCAAATCGCCCTCGCTTGGGCGTTGCGCCACCCACAGGTGATCGCCATCCCCAAGGCCGCGCGCGAGGCGCATCTGCGCGAGAACATGGCCGCGGCGGCAATCATCCTCACAGCGCAGGATTTGGCTGAGATCGACGCCGCCTTCCCCCCGCCGCGCTGTGCCACCGCCTTGGCGATGCTGTAGCTGAACCATCAATAACGGCCAGAAATCGGCCAACCGGAGGGTGTCTTGAGCCAGAGTGACGCTGAAAACTGCCTGTTGATTGAACGCCACCCAAGCTGGGCCAAGCTCACCCTCAACCGCCCTAGCAAGCGCAACGCCTTCAACACCGCACTGCATCACGCGCTGCATGCCGCTTTTGATGAGTTGGGTGCGGACGAGTCCTGCCGCGCCGTGTTGCTCACCGGAGCGGGGGCGGGATTCTGCTCTGGTGCGGATTTGTCCGACCGGGTTGGGATCAGTGAGACGTTTGATCTCGGCGTGCCGATCGATACGCTCTACAACCCGCTGATCCGCCGCATCCGCGCCTTGCGCAAGCCGGTGGTCGCGGCGGTAAACGGGGCGGCAGCCGGGGCTGGGGCCAATCTGGCGCTGGCGTGTGACATTGTAATTGCGGCCAAATCCGCCTTCTTCATGCAGGCCTTCTCGAAAATCGGCCTCATCCCGGATTGCGGCGGCACCTATTTCTTGCCCCGCTTGGTGGGAGACGCCCGAGCGCGGGCTTCGATGATGCTCGCCGAGCCTATCTCGGCTGAGAGGGCCGCCGAATGGGGCATGATCTGGCAGGCGGTGGAAGACGCCGATCTCACCAGCACCGCCGAAGCCCTCACGGCGCGCTTGGCCGCGATGCCCACTCAGAGCCTCGCGCTGACCAAACAGGCGCTCAACGCCTCGGGCGGCAATGGGATGGCGACCCAGCTTGATCTGGAGCGCGATCTGCAACGCATCGCCGGGCGCACGGCGGATTATCGCGAGGGTGTCGCTGCGTTTGTGGAAAAGCGGGTGCCGAATTTCACCGGCGAGGCTTAGCCGACACCAACCATCGTGAGCGCAGCCAAGCAACCCAGGAATCGCTTCGGGTATATCCTGGGTTGCTTCGCTATGCTCGCAATGACGCTAAGCCACCCCAGATAAATGCTACAAGCCGCGAAGCCACAGATGGATGCCTCTGGATGACCAATCCCCTCGCCGACCCACGCAGCCAGATGATCCTCGATATCGTGGCAAAGGAAACCGGCGTGGATCGTCACGCTTTGGTGCCGGAGGCAACAGTCGAACAACTCGGGATTGCCTCGCTCGACCTCACCCAGGCGTTGTTTGAGATCGAGACCAAGTTCGACGTCGAAATCCCGGTTTTGCCAACCACCGCAGGCCAGGAATTCGTGTCCATCGGCGCGCTATTGGCGCATGTGCTGGCCACACTAGACAAGCAAGCCGCATGAAAATGCGCCGGGTGGTGGTCACGGGTCTGGGCGCCATCTCAGCCCTTGGCCACAATGTATCGAGCCTGCTCGCAGGAATGCAGCGTGGGCAGAGCGGAATTGGGCCGATCAGCGGCATTTCCACCGCACGCCTCACGGTGAAAATCGCCGCTGAGGTGAAAGAGTTTGTGGCCGAGGCGCATTTCGAGCGCAAGCAACTCATGCTGCTCGACCGGGTTGCCCAATTCGCCCTGATCGCCGCGCGGGAAGCGGTTGCGGGCGTTGATTTCGCTGCGATTGCGCCAGAGCGATGCGGCGTGGTGATGGGAGCCGCCATGGGTCACGCTGCCCTCGATGACGCCTATCGCTCACTCTACGGCGACAACGCCGCGAGGTTGCCGCCGCTCACCGTGCCGCGCACGATGCCGAGTGCATCGGCGAGCCATATCGCGATGGCGTTCGGCCTGCACGGCCCGTGCTTCGCCACCGCCTCCGCCTGCGCTTCATCGGCACATGCCATCGGACTGGCGGCGGGGATGATCCGCGCCGGGCAGATTGATCTGGCGATCTGCGGCGGGGCTGATGCGTCGATCTGCGTGGGCTACTTCAAAGCCTGGGACGCGCTGCGGGTGCTGAGCGCGGATACGTGCCGACCGTTCTCGCGTGACCGCTCTGGGCTGGTGATCGGCGAGGGTGCCGGAATTTTGCTGCTCGAAGCTGAAGACCATGCTCGCGCACGCGGAGCAGTCATTCTGGCGGAATATCTCGGCTTCGGCATGGGCTCCGATGCCGGTGACATCACCGCCCCCTCCACCGAAGGTGCGACGCGAACATTGCGGGCGGCATTGCGCGACGCTGGTCTTGGCACGAGCGATATCGATTACGTCAATGCCCACGGCACTGCCACACGGCTCAACGACAAAACCGAAGCCCACGCGTTGCGCGCGGTGTTCGGCGGACATGCGGACGGCTTGGCTGTGTCGTCCAGCAAATCCATGCACGGCCACTGCCTCAATGCGGCAGGCGGGATCGAGGCTGTGGTGACGGTGCTGGCCCTGCGCAACCAATTCCTGCCGCCGACCATGGGTTATCAGGAGCCCGACCCGGATTGTGATCTCGATTGCGTGCCAAATGCGGCGCGGGATGCCAATATCCGTGCGGCGATTTCCAACTCCTTTGCATTCGGTGGGCTGAATGCCGCACTGGCGTTTGGGCGCGCGGCATGAGCGCCCACATCAACGCCATCGGCACCGCCCATCCGGCGCATGATATTCATGACGCGTTTATCGCCTTCGCCACCAGCCTTCTGCCCGAGGGCAAAAGCCGCTTGGTGTTCGAGCGCATGGCCGCGCGCTCCGGCATTGCGCATCGCTTCTCGCATATGCGACCCGGCAATATCGCTGCCGGTGACGTGGATGCGGCCGGGTTTTACCAACGTGGCGCGTTTCCATCCACCGCCGCGCGCATGGTGCAATACGCGCATCACGCGCGCGATCTGGCGCTGGCGGCGGTGGCGCGATTGGCGTTTGACCCGGCTGCCATCACCCATCTGATCGTCGCCTCCTGCACCGGCTTCACCGCGCCGGGGCTGGATTTACACCTCGCCGCAGCCCTCGATCTGCGCGCCGATGTGTCGCGCACCATGATCAGCTTCATGGGCTGTGCCGCCGCAATTCCGGCTTTGCGCGTGGCGGATAGTTTCGTGCGCGCCAATCCGGATGCGCAAGTTCTCGTGGTCAATGTTGAGTTGTGCAGCCTGCATCTGCGCGAGACCGAAGACGTGGAAACCGCGCTCAGCCTCATGCTGTTCGGCGACGGTGCAGCGGCGGCGTTGGTGACAGCCCAGCCCAGCGGCATCGAAATCGGCCGCTTCACCGCGCTGATCCTGCCGAATTCAGCCGATCTGATCACTTGGCATATCGGCGACCAGGGCTTCGTGATGCATCTCTCCGGCCAAGTGCCAGGCCGCATCGCCGGGGCGTTGCGCGAACAGGCCGAGATGTTTCTGCGCGATGCCCCCGCGCTCTGGGCTGTGCATGGCGGCGGACGCACGGTGCTAGACGCGGTGGAAATCGGCTTCAACCTAAACCCCGACGCCCTGCGCCACGCCCGTGCTACACTGCTCGACCACGGCAACATGTCCTCAGCCACCATCATGTTCACCCTCGCGCGTATCCTGGCCTCTGGTGAAACCGGGCGAGGGATGGCGATGGCGTTCGGCCCCGGAATGGTAGCGGAAAGTTTTGGATTTAAACGCTTATGATCGACCTCTCGCATCGCTCGACCGACATTGAATTGATGGATTTGCCGCAAACCTCGCCCGAAGATTACGCACAAGCGCTGGCCGATCTGGCCAAAGTCAACCGCGTCACCCTCACCCACCGCCCCATCCTGAAATGGCTGGACGCTGCAACCGATAACTGGCCGGCCGGGCATCGGCTGTCGGTACTCGACGTGGCCTCCGGGCACGGTGACCTGCTGCGGGCCATCCATGTTTGGGCGACCAAGCGCGGCTTTCAGTTTGATCTGCGCGGCATCGACCTCAACCCACGCAGCGCCCTCGAAGCCGCTGATGCCACGCCTGCAAGCATGAAGATCATGTGGCAAACCGGCGATGTGTTTGCCCACACGCCCGACCCCGCGCCGGATTTCATCATCACCTCGCAATTCACCCATCATCTGGACGACGCACAGGTGGTGGCGCTGCTGCGCTGGATGGAGCGCCACGCCAAGCGCGGCTGGTTTGTGGCCGATCTGCATCGCCATATTATTCCCTATTACGGATTTCGCCTTCTGTGCTGGGTGATGCGCTGGCACCGAATTGTGCGCATCGACGGCACCATCTCCATCGCCCGCAGCTTCCGCGCCGCCGAATGGTGGGCGTTGGCAGCACGCGCGGGGGTGGCGGCACAGGTGCGTTGGCATATGATGTTCCGGCTCTGCGTTGGTCGGCTGAAATGACACCCATCGTCATCGCAGGCGGAGGTTTGGCCGGGGCCGCCGCCGCCTGCGATCTGGCGCAACATGGCCAGCCGGTGCGGGTCATCGAGCGCAACCTCGGCCCGGTTCACAAAATTTGTGGCGATTTCCTGAGTGCCGAGGCCCAGCATTATCTCCGCCGCCTTGGCCTCGACGCAGCAGGTTTGGGGGTGCACCCGATCTCTCGCGTGCGCGTCGCGCAAGGCGCGCATCTTGTGCAAGCCGCCCTGCCCTTCACCGCCATCGGCCTGTCGCGCCGTGTGTTGGATGAGGCGCTACTCACCCACGCCGCCGCACTCGGCGCGGAAGTGCAGCGCGGCGTGGCGCTTGCCAGCCTCACGCCCGATATCACCTGCCTCGCCACCGGGAAGCACGACCTGCGCGGGTCGGCGCGCGAGCCACACAATATTCCGGAGGAACTGGTCGGTTTCAAGACATATCTCCGCCTCGCGCCCGATCAGATCGCAGCCTTGCGCGGCCATGTTGAAGTGATCCTGTTCCGCCGTGGCTATGCCGGGTTGCAACTGGTGGAGTGCGAGCAAGCCAATCTCTGCCTGCTGATCCACCGCGACCATCTGGCACAAGTCGGCGGCACCTGGGCGGCATTGCTGGCGGCGCTGTGCCTTGAAGCCCCGCATCTCGCGCGGCGACTGCGAGATGCGGTGGAATTGCTCGAAAAGCCCATCACCATCGCCCGCGTGCCTTACGGCTTCATCCATCGCCCACAGCGGGATGAACGCGTGTTCCGGCTTGGCGATCAGGCTTGCGTCATTCCGTCTTTCACCGGCGACGGCATGTCGATGGCGCTGCACTCGGCGGCGTTGGCGGTACGCAGCCTGCGCGCCGGGCAATCGGCATTCGAATATCACCAGCTTCTGGCCCACGATGTTACGGGCCCAATCCGCCGCGCCTGGACGCTCTATCGCCTGGGCCGCGCCGGGCCGGGTCGTGCAGTGTTGATCCATGCACTGCGACTCTGGCCTGGCCTGCTAAGCCAAACGGCAGCTCTCACGCGGGTGGCGCGCCGAAATTGGGTGGAGGACTCACATTGAAACGTCTTGCTGGATTGTTGTTGCTCGCCCTATGCGCCCCTGCATTCGCCGCCAGCCCCGTCGGCTCCTGGCGCACCATTGACGACAAAACCGGCAAGGAACGCTCGATGGTGCGCATCGTCGAGCGCGGCGGCATGCTCTACGGCAGCGTCGTCTCAATCCTCGACCCTGCTGACGCCGCCAAAACCTGCGACAAATGCGAGGATGATCGCAAGGGCAAGCCCTCACTCGGCCTCGAAGTCATCCGCGACATGAAGCCTGATGGCGATCGCTGGGCCGATGGCACCGTGCTCGACCCTGAAACCGGCAGCATCTATCACGGCACCATCCGCCTGGAGCCAGACGGCCAGCATCTGGTGCTGCGCGGCTATATCGGCATCCCGCTGTTCGGACGTTCGCAAACATGGCTGCGCGCTGAACCCTAAACTCCCCATTGCCAAAAGCCCGATTATCTGACGAAATTGATCAAAAGATAATCGGGAGACGCACATGACCGTCAACACGGCATACAAGTCTGAAATCCGCGATGGCATGCACGTTGATTGGGACGTGCCGATTGTGATGGATGACGGCCTCGTGCTCCGCGCCGACATCTATCGTCCCATCGGTGAAGGCCAATTCCCGGTTCTGCTCAGCTACGGCCCTTACGCGAAAGGGCTATCGTTCCAAGCCGGCTACCCCTCGGCGTGGAACCGCATGGCGGAGAAGCATCCGGACGTCACGTCTGGCTCCTCCAACCTCTATCAAAACTGGGAAGTCGCCGACCCCGAGAAATGGGTGCCGCACGGCTATGCCCTGGTGCGCGTCGATAGCCGAGGCTGTGGCCGCTCACCCGGCTTCATCGACCATTTCTCCCCGCGCGAAACGCAAGATTTTCACGACTGCATCGAATGGGCCGGCGTGCAGCCCTGGAGCAACGGAAAAGTCGGCCTCTCCGGCATTTCCTATTACGGCATCAACCAATGGCATGTCGCCTCCACCCAACCCAAGCACCTTGCTGCCATCTGCGTGTGGGAAGGCTCGGCGGATTGGTATCGCGACATGACGCATCATGGCGGTATCCTCTCCACCTTCTGGGCGAACTGGTACGATATGCAGGTGAAAACGGTGCAATACGGCCTGGGCGAAAACGGCCCACGCTCACCGGCCACCGGCGAATTGGTCTGCGGTGACGAAACCTTCGATGATGCCACACTCGCGGCCAACCGTTCGAATTTCGGCGATGATATCTTCGCCCATCCGCTCGATGACAGCTACCACCGCGCCCGCTCGCCGGATTGGAACAACGTCACCTGCCCGATCCTCACCGCCGCGAATTGGGGCGGCCAAGGGCTGCATCCGCGCGGCAATTATGAAGGTTTCGTCCGGGCGGCTTCAACCGAAAAATTCCTCGAAGCCCACGGCATCGAGCATTGGACGCATTACTACACCGATTACGGCCGTGAACTTCAGCTTCGCTTCTTCAACCGCTACCTCAAGGGCGACACAACGTCCTGGGCCGATCAGCCCCCTGTCCAATTGCTCGTCCGGCACATCGACACCTGGGAACAACGCGCCGAAGCCGCCTGGCCCATCCCGCGCACGCAATGGACGACATTCTATCTCGATCTCGCGTCCGATGCGCTGCTGCCTGAGCCATCGCCCAACGCTGCCACGCGCAGCTTCGCCGCGATGGGCGATGGCCTCACCTTCCTCACCGCACCGTTTGCAGACGAGACCGAGATCACCGGCCCAATGGCCGCCAAGCTGTTCGCCTCGTCCTCCACCACCGACGCCGACATGTTCCTCGTCGTGCGGGTGTTCACCCCCGACCTAAAAGAAGTGGTGTTCCAGGGCGCCATCGACCCGCACACCCCAATCGCCCAAGGCTGGCTGCGCGCCT
The DNA here is from genome assembly GCA_903932545.1 of uncultured Rhodospirillales bacterium. GTDB lineage: Bacteria > Pseudomonadota > Alphaproteobacteria > Acetobacterales > Acetobacteraceae > CAIQQQ01. Next base: position 2,463 of record CAIZGT010000341.1, on the reverse strand, counting down.
CGCATCGCAAGCTCGACCCCGTATTGTCCGAGCCCTATCGCCCTTATCACACCCATGATGAGAAGCAGGCGCTCACACCCGATGTTCCGGTCGAGCTGGATATCGAAATCTGGCCCAGCTCCATCGTCGTGCCGGCCGGATATCGGCTCGGCCTCTCCGTGCGCGGGCGCGATTACGAATATGCGTTCAGCGGCGGCAAGCTCTCCAACTTCAAGAACGAACTGCGCGGCTGCGGCCCGTTCCTGCATGACGACCCGCGTGATCGCCAGCCGGAGATTTTCGGCGGCACCACCACGCTGCACGCCGATGCCGCGCATCGTCCGTTTTTGTTGCTGCCAGTCATTCCAAAAGCAAACGCGTAGGGCGGGAGCATCCCGCCTCTTAGGCCGGTTACCCCCGCCCTAAGCTCTAACAACAACCAGGAGAAACAACCATGACCACCTCCCGCCGCACCATCCTCAAAGCAACCGCTGGCGGCATGGGCCTCGCCATCACTGGCATCGCCCCCGCCGCCCGCGCGGCTGAGCCGATTAAAGTCGGCTTCCTCACCGTCAAAACCGGCCCGCTCGCCTCAGGCGGCATCCAAATGGAGCAATCTCTGGTGCTCTATCTCAAGGAGCGCAACAACATGCTCGGCGGCCGCGCGGTGAGCCTGATCACCGCGGACACCGCCGGCTCCCCCGCCACCGCACGCACCAAAACCACCGAACTCATCGAGCGCGACGGCGTGCAAGTGATCATCGGCCCGCTCGCCGCTTTCGAGGCGCTGGCGATTGATGACTACACGCAGTCCAAGAAGATGCCGATCATGTCGGTCGCCGCTGCCGAGGACATCACCCAGCGCCATCCCGACCCGTATTTCGTCCGCTGCACCTCGTCCTCGGCGCAATGCGCGCATCCGATGGGCGATTTCGCGGCGAAGGAGTTGAAATACAAGCGCGTCGCGGTGATCGCGGACGACATCGCTTACGGCCATGAACAGATGGCTGGCTTCATGCGTGTGTTCGAGGACAATGGCGGCAAAGTGGTGCAGCGCCTGCTGCCACCGCTGAACGCGCCGGATTACGGCACCTATATCTCGCAGCTCAAACCCAATCTCGACGCAGTGTACATGGCCTTCGCCGGCTCGAACGGCTACCGCTTCACCAAAGCGTTCTTCGAATACGGCCTCGGCGGCAAAATCCCGCTGATCGGCGGCATGACGGCGATGGACGAGGCAATTTTGCAGCAAACAGGTGACGATGCGCTGGGCATCATCACTGGCTGCTATTATTCCGCCCAACTCGACACGCCAACCAACAAGGCCTTCGTTGCCGCGATGCAAAAGGAATACAAGATCGACCCCGGCTATTATGGTGCCGGCACCTACATCTCCGCCGCCGTGCTCGATGCAGCACTCAAGAGCGTGGGCGGCAAAATCGAGGACCACGACGCTTTCATCAACGCACTGCGCACCAGCACCGTGGCCGACACCGTGCGCGGCCCGGTGAAATTCGACGAATTCGGCCAAGTGGTCGGCAACGTCTATATCCGCAAGGTCGAGAAAAAGGGCGGGAAATTGGTCAACACCGTGATCAAAACCTACCCCGACGTCTCGCAATTCTGGACCTACGGCAAAGCAGCCTTCCTCGCCGCCCCGGTCTACACCCGCGATTTCCCGGTTTATAAAAACCTAGAAAACTAACCTCTCAGCCGTGGGGTGGGATGCCGCTTAAGGTATCCCACCGCCGCATCCCCAAGTTTTCAGTAACAAAGCGGAACAATTAAATCGGCAATCTGCGCGCCGCCTTAGTGCATTTTTCCAAAACCCTGCCTGCGCGCCGCCGTCAGCACCCCGCGCGGCAGCGGAATCCGAAACGGCTCCGGCTTCACGCGCGGCTTGCGAATGCGCGGCTTGCGCACGCGCGGCTCTGCGCACACCTCCTCGAATGCATGCAGCGCCAACGCCCGACACAGCGGCCGTAGAATGCGCTTCGCCTGCGGTGACGCTGCCAGCAAGGCAACCATCTCCGGCGTGTTCATCACTGTTTGCAACTGCGAGCCGAAGCACGCCGCCTCCGATCCGGCCAACCGCACCAGCCAGCCAAACCGGCGCGGCAATCGGGCCGCAGGCTTGCGACATATTTTTTGCCCCGGCACCACGTCCCGCATTGTCACACGCCGCCACAGCCGCCCGGCGCGAAACCGCACCAGCATCCGCTCAAGCCGTTGAAGGGTGTTCCCGATCCGGCCATACAGCATCACGGCCAGCGCGGGCTGCAACCGCCACGCCCCCATCACTGCCATCATCCCGCGCAGCACCATCCGCAAATTGGCGGAGATCGCATCAGGCGTTGATTGGGCGGGGGTTTGATCCATCCACCAGTTAACACCACCGCAGCTGGCTGAACTCAAGCAAAATCAGCCTTAGGCAAAACCGGACGCAGGCAAAATCCAACGCACCCGGTCAAACGGGGCGAGCAC
>CAIZGT010000340.1 GCA_903932545.1 uncultured Rhodospirillales bacterium | reverse complement strand
GAATTCCGGGTGCCATTGCACGCCGAGGCAGAAGCGATAGCTCGCATCTTCTAAGCCTTCGATAACACCATCGGCCGCAATTGCATTCACCACCGCACGCGCCCCTGCGCTGCGCACCGCCTGATGATGGGAGGTGTTCACGTCCATCCTGTCCACCCCCACGATGCGACGCAGCAGCGTGTTGGGGAGGATTGAGACGGTATGACCCGGCTCGTGGCGCGGGTTGGTCTGGCTGTGTTCAAGGCAATCGGCCACGCTGTCGGGGATGTGCTGGATCAGCGTGCCACCAAGTGCAACCGCCAGAAGCTGCTCGCCGCCGCAAATGCCCAAAACCGGCTTGCCGCGCGCCAACGCGCCTTGCACGAGTGCCAATTCAGCCGATGTTCGCGCGGGTTTGAGGCTGACAGTGTCACTCATGGTGGCCTCGCCATACAACGCGGGATCGACGTCAAATCCGCCGCCGGTGACCACCAGCGCGTCGATATGGTCGAGATAGGCGGCGGTGAGGGCGTTGTGCGGCAGTGCCACCGGCAGGCCGCCCGCTGCTTCGATGGCTGAGCAGTAATTCTGCCGCAGCGCATACCAGGGATATTTCGAAAAGCCGCCCGGCAATGTGCTGGGTGGTTCGACATCGAGGGTGAGGCCGATGAGGGGGCGCTTTTGTGTCATAAGCCTTGCTAGCCTTGCACGCCGATTGCAGGCAAGAACGACGCATGAGCAGCATGGACATCGCACTCGAACAAGCCCGCCTCGCCGCCGCCCGTGGTGAGGTGCCGGTCGGCGTGGTGCTGCTCGACGCGGCGGGCCGCGTGCTGGCGCAAGACGGCAACCGCACGGAGGAACGCCACGACGCTTCCGCCCATGCCGAAATGCTGGTGCTGCGCGCGGCGGCCAATCTGCGCAACTCCCCGCGCTTGCCGGATTGCGAGTTGGTGGTGACGTTGGAGCCCTGCCCGATGTGCGCCGCCGCGATCTCGGCGTTTCGGATCAAGCGGGTGATTTTTGGCGCGTATGACCCAAAAGGCGGCGGCATTGAGCACGGGCCGCGCTTGTATGAGGGACCGGGGAGCCATTTCCGCCCTGAGGTGATCGGCGGCGTGCGCGAGCGCGAGGCGGCAAGTTTGTTAAAGGAATTTTTCGCCGGGTTGCGCGACACCAACCGCCTCGCCACATCTGGGGATGGAGGGTCTGGCGAATGATGGTGCATCTGCCTGAGCGCGGCGTGATTGAAGTGGCGGGCGAGGACCGCGTGGCGTTCTTGCAAGGCTTGGTTTCCAACGACGTGACGCAGGCCGCACCCGGTCGGGCGGTTTGGGCTGCGTTGCTGACGCCGCAGGGCAAATATCTCGCCGATTTCTTCGTTATCGCAGACGGTGAGACGCTGCTGCTTGATTGCGAGCGCGGCCAGGCAGCGATGCTGATCAAAACGCTGAGCCGCTACCGCCTGCGCGCTAAGGTGACGCTGCGGGATCGCTCTGATGAGTTGAAAATCTATGCCGCTTGGGACGAAGCGCCGCAGGGTGAGATTGTGGTTCCCGATCCGCGTCACCCCGAGGCGGGCTGGCGGGTGATATCATCGGTGGTTTTGCCAGATAGTGCCACCGAATCGGCTTATCACGCCCACCGTATTGGCCTCGGCCTGCCCGATGGCACGCGGGATATGGAGGTGGAGAAATCCGTTTTGCTCGAAGCCGGATTCGACGAGTTCGGCGGCGTGTCTTGGACCAAGGGTTGCTATATGGGCCAGGAGCTGACGGCGCGGACCAAGTATCGCGGCCTGCTGAAGCGCAAGCTGGTGCCGGTGCGGGTGACGGGTGAGATGCCCACGGCTGGGACGGCGATTTTCAGCGGTGATGATGAGGTTGGGGTGATGCGCTTTGGCGTGGACGGCGTGGCGATGGCGTTGTTGCGACTGGAGGCGGTGGGCGCGGCATTGCGGGCTGGTGAGGCGAAAGTCATCGCGTTGTAGGGCGCACGGCGTTCGCTTGGCTGCCAATCTCGCAGACCGTTATTGCAAACGCGGCACAGCAATTGACCACTATGCGGCCAGCCAAAGCGACGGATTACTGCACTTGGTTTGCAATGACGCTTTATTGACGCTCAATTTTCTTGTGTCCGGCCACTTGCTATGGTGTTAAATTGCCGATGAACCAATCCTTTCCACAATCTGCGCTGCACACTGCCGCCTTTGCTTTGCGGGGGATTTGGGCTGCGGTGTTGTGCCGGTTTGGGCGGTTGCGCCCGGAGCCTGATGAACAGGCCGTGGCGGATTGGGTCGGCGGAATTCTGCGCAGGCTCGAAGAATTGCTGGGACAATATCGCGCGGCGGAGACTGTGGCGTTTGGTGACGCTGCGCGCGATGACGCAGATTACGATGATGCTGGGCTGGACGGCTGGCAGCCCATCGGCGTCTCGCCTCCTGCGCGAGCGCGCATGGCTGGTGCCGACGGGCGCTTAACGCGTGACCAGACATATGAGGGCGGATCCTGCGCTGCTCATGGTGCCGATGAGACGCATGATCACCACTCGAATTGCGGCGTGGCGACGCAGTCCTCGCAAACTTTGCCTGAACGCCGAGACATTTCGGGTTGTATCGCGCCGTGGTGGCAACGCGGCGTCGCGACGGTGGCGTTTTTTCAGAAATCGGCCATTGGCATACAAGTTGGCGCGACCTAAATGTTCCGGTTTGTTATTGAAATGACCGGTCTAAAGAGCATCATCTCATCTGTCGTGCTCTGTGATCGTGAAGGCGGAACATGACGGCTTTGCCTGATCCGCGCTATTTTTGGCGCTTCAAATCCGTCGGATCGAGGACCGAGAGCGCGTTCCAGCCGAAGCGGAGCAAGGGGTGCGCGAGTTCGGCGAACTCCGCCAGCGCGCCGACCAAACCGGGGGAAAATAGCAGCGCATCGGGCAGTTCTCGACTCACCACAAAGGATTTGTGCT
>CAIZGT010000339.1 GCA_903932545.1 uncultured Rhodospirillales bacterium | reverse complement strand
GCAATCTGGCCCTTGTCCATCATCTCCAACGAGCGCTCAGGCGTCCAGTTGTTCACTGGCGGTGAGTCCAACTTGGCCTTTTTTAACGCGCTCACCCAGCCCGGCGGCGACAGGTGGTGATGCACATCGATCAGATACGGCTTGCCCAGATCAGGCTTCGGCTGGGCGAAAGCGGGGCCAGAGACCGCGCCAGCGGCCAAAGCGGCTGCACCGCGCACAAATCCACGCCGACCGATCTGCAAACAGCCACATGTGCATCCCGATACCAGGATTGAATGCCGCATAACCCCCCCCGTTATTTTTTCTGCGTTACTTATTATTATAATTTGGCAGAAAAATCGCGCAGATCAACAACTTGTTAAATCACCCATGCAAAATTTATCGCTTTAACAAGTGCTTCTGGAACCACCCGCTCCGTGCTGCATCAAAGCAAGCTGGCTGCAATATTAACCGTTAACGCGATTATTACGGTATTGAATAGAAACCCCAGAACGCCCTGCACAGTTGCCAACCGCCGCAGCTTACGTGAGGTGATCTGCACGTCTGAAACTTGGAACGTCATGCCCAGCACCAGGGAGAAATAGGCAAAATCCCAATAGTCGGGCGCGGGTTCGCCCGGAAATTCTAGCCCCTCGTCAATCACGGTTTGGCCCGGAGAAACCTGATAAAACTCGTGCGCATAGCGCATCGCAAAGACAAAATGGGTCATCAGCCACGATGCCAGCAACGTGGCAGCCACCAGCACCACATGCAGTTGCCGACTGCCTGCTTGCAGGTCTTTGCTGGCAGAGAATTCAAACACAATTGCCACAAAACTTGCCGCCACTGCGGCAACCGTGATCCAGAAAATCGTCCACTCACCCTCCTCCTGCGCAGCCGCGTCTTGCGGCATGTGTTCGGGGCGCTGGACGGAAAACAGATGAACAATCATCACCAGAAACGCGCCCACCATCACATCCCACCCGATGATCGCGCGCGTGTAGGCAGCGAGGGAGGCGGGCAGCATGGCCGCTGCCACCAATCCCAGCAGCAGGGCAATAAACAAGCGTGGGCGAGAGGCAATCATCGACGGCAACAGGCCATTGGCTCCCATGGTCATGGACGATCCGCCTTTATGTCTGAATGATTGGCCACCGCGATGCGATGGAACCGCAAGGCATTGCCGTGCGAGCAAAATAGCGAGGGGATCGTGGTTTTACCATAGCGCACGCAGCAGCGTTCGGTTGTGGCCACTCGGTGCAGAGGGGCTGGCGTGAAACAATCGCATCAGGGCGCGGGCTTATATGTCGCGGCCACCGCCGTCCGGCGCGGTCGAATGGCCGCCCACCTCATGCGCCACAAAATCGGGCGGGCGGATCAATCCGAGGGCTTTGATCACCCATGGGATTGTCAGCCCTTGGGCAAATATCGAAAATGCAACGACGGCGAACGCCGCAGCGATAATCGCATTCTTCTCCGCCACACGCGTTGGTATGGCCAGCGCCAACGCCAGCGCCAACGCCCCTCTCAGTCCGCCCCAAACCAGCACGTGCTGATGGCGCATATCAACCCGCCGCGAAGAGCCGACAAAAATGGCGCATAACGGATAAACCGCCGCCACTCGGCTGATGAGCACAAGCCCGATTGCAATTGCAGCTTCCGTCGTGAACAGCGCGCTTGCCTGGTTGGCCTCATATCCGCCGATCAAAATGAAAACCACCGAGTTCGCCATAAACGCGGCAAAATCCCAAAACGACATGATGTGGTCGCGCCCGGTGGCTGAAATCGAGCATCCCATCCATCCCGTCCCGCCGACATTTCCCACCACCAAGCCTGCCGCCAGAGCCGCGAGCACCCCAGACATCTGAAAATGCTCCGCCAGCAGGAATGAACCATAGGCCGCAATCGTGGTCAGCGTGATCTCGACCAGATGATCGTCCGTGCGGCCGGCCACGAGCAAGGCAGCCCCAGCCACGACAATGCCGGTGGCAGCGCCGCCAAATGTCATCCAAACCAACGAACCCGCCACCGATGCGCCATCAACACCCACGCCATTCGCGACAGACATCAGGATCGCGAAGGCAACGGCGGCGGCGCCGTCATTGAGCAGGCTTTCTGATTCCACCAGAAGGCTTAGCCGCGGCGCGACTCTCATTTCCTTAAACGCGGCGACCACTGCCACAGGGTCCGTCGCCGCAATCAACGCTCCAAATACGGCCGAGCCGAGCCAACTCCAGCCGGTGATCACGTGCATGCCTGCGGCAATTATGGCGCCGGTCAACAGCACGCCAGGAAACGCGAGCGTTGCTGTGACAGGCAGATCGGTGAAAAACGGCTGCCATTTCAGTTGAAGTGATGCTTCGAAAATCAGGGGGGGCAGCAAAACGGTATAGATCAGGTCGGGTGCGAGGGTGATGTTCATCGCGCCACCAAGCCGCGCAAGACCAACCCCCGCCGCGACCAAGCCGACGCTATAGGGCAAATGCAGCCTGCGGGAGATGATCGCCACAATACAGGCAACAACCAAGATGAGGCCGAGCTGGCTTACCGACATATTTGACCCCTTTCTACGATACGCCAGCATGAAGCATATTGGCTGATTGGGGCATGGCTTGCCCATCAGTATCCCACACCCCCGCCTACCTGCTTACGTTGCGCTTACGCGGCCACTCAACAGCCCGCCATGGCGGCTGAAGCCGTTTGCAAAACTCAAAAATTTGAAGAGTTTGAGTGGCGGACCCGATACGATTCGAACGTACGGCCTCTGCCTTCGGAGGGCAGCGCTCTATCCAGCTGAG
>CAIZGT010000338.1 GCA_903932545.1 uncultured Rhodospirillales bacterium | reverse complement strand
GACTGGAGTTCAGACGTGTGCTCTTCCGATCTGGGCTGGCGGCGGGTTGCACCCGCCCTACGATCTGAAAGGCAGACCACAGTATGCTCGCATACATAGCCCGCCGCATTGCTGCCACGTTGCCGGTTATGGCCGTGGTCGCGCTGTTGGTGTTTAGCTTGCTCTATATCGCCCCAGGTGATCCGGCGGTGATCATCGCGGGTGATCAGGCAAGCCCCGCCGATATCGAACGCATCCGCGCCTCGCTTGGGCTGGATCGGCCCTTTCTGGTGCGGTTCGCTTCATGGGTGTGGGATGTGCTGCGGGGCGATCTCGGCAACTCCATTTTCACCAATTTGCCGGTGACGAAGATGATCGGGCAGCGGATTGAGCCGACGCTGTCATTGATGGTGATCACGCTGATCATCTCGCTCACCTTCGCAATCCCACTGGGTGTGGTGGCGGCGTGGAAGCAGGGGTCTTGGATTGATCGGTTCGCGATGATCCTGTCCACCATCGGCTTTTCGGTGCCTGTGTTCGTGGTGGGATATTTGTTGGCGTATGTGTTCGCACTCCAACTCGATTGGGTGCCGGTGCAGGGCTACACGCCGCTGTCTGAAGGCATCATGCCGTGGTTCTTGAACCTGATCCTGCCCGCGATTGCGCTCGGCTTGATCTATATGGCGCTGATTGCCCGCATCACCCGTGCGACGATGCTCGAAGTGTTGAGCCAGGATTATATTCGCACCGCGCGCGCCAAGGGTGTGGGGCAGCGCGCGATTTTGTTTGTGCATGCGCTGAAAAACGCGGCGGTGCCGATCATCACCATCGTGGGCATCGGGTTTGCAGCACTCATTGGTGGGGCGGTGGTGACGGAGAGTGTGTTTGCCATTCCTGGCCTGGGGCGGCTGACCGTGGATGCGATTTTGCGGCGGGATTACCCGGTGATCCAGGGCGTCGTGCTGATGTTTAGCTTTGTTTATGTGCTGGTGAATTTGGCGGTGGATTTGCTCTACACGCTGTTTGACCCGAGGATCAGATATTGAGTTCCTGGCTCTTTTCCGGATACGCGGCAGCGCCAGACCTGCCGGATGTGCTGCCACCGCGCAAGGCGCGTGGGAAGGTTGCGATGTTTGTGCATCGCTATCCCACCATTGTGATCGGTGGCGTGCTACTGGGGCTGATTTTGGCGATTGCTGTTCTCGCCCCGCTGCTGTGGACGGTGGACCCAACCGCGATTGCGCCGTCCAAACGCACCCGCGCGCCGTCTGAACTTTATTGGTTTGGGACGGACATGCTGGGCCGCGATATCTATTCGCGCGTGTTGTATGGCACCCGCGTCTCGCTAACGGTGGGGTTTGCTGTGGCGGGGGTGTCTTCGGCGATTGGGCTGTTGATTGGGTTGTGTGCCGGGTTTGTACGCATTCTGGATGCGGTGGTGATGCGGATTATGGACGGGTTGATGTCCATTCCCTCAATTCTGCTGGCAATTGCATTGATGGCGCTGATCGGGGCATCGGTGCAGAACGTGGTGATTGCAATCTCGGTGGCGGAAATCCCGCGCGTGGCGCGGCTGGTGCGTGGTGTGGTGCTGTCGTTGCGTGAGCAGGCTTATGTTGAGGCGGCGATTGCGTCGGGCACGCGGGTGCCGAATATCATCTGGCGGCATATTCTGCCCAATACTTTGGCACCGCTGATTGTGCAGGCGACGTTCATTTGTGCATCCGCCATGCTCGCCGAGGCCACATTGTCTTTTATCGGTGCAGGCACGCCGCCGAATATTCCCAGCTGGGGCAATATCATGGCGGAGGGCCGCGCGCTGTGGCAGGTGAAGCCGTTCATTGTGTTCTTTCCGGCGATTTTCCTCTCGTTGACCGTTCTTGCGGTCAATCTCCTGGGTGACGGGCTGCGCGATGCGCTCGACCCGCGTTTGGCAAAGCGTATCTGATGGCCCTGTTATCTGTTGAAAGCCTACAAACCCATTTCGGCACGCCCGATGGCGTGGTGCGCGCGGTGGAAGGGGTGAGCTTCACCATCAACGCCGGGGAGACGGTGGCGATTGTGGGGGAATCGGGCTGCGGCAAATCCGTCACCTCGATGTCGATCTTGCGGCTGATCCCAACCCCGCCGGGGAAGATGGCAGGGCGGATCATGTTCGAGGGGCGCGATTTGTTGGCGCTTTCTGAACTCGAAATGCGCGAGATTCGCGGCAAAGATATTTCGATGATCTTTCAGGAGCCAATGACCAGCCTGAACCCGGTGCTGACCATCGGCAAGCAGATCGGTGAGAGCTTGCGGCTGCATGAGGGGCTTTCGGCCAAGCAGGCGGAGCAGCGCGCGGTGGAGATTCTCACGCTTGTCGGCATTCCGGCTCCTGAGCGCCGCGTGCGGGAATATCCGCACCAGCTTTCGGGCGGCATGCGCCAGCGCGTGATGATTGCGATTGCGCTGGCGTGTAATCCGAAGCTGCTGATTGCCGATGAGCCGACCACGGCGCTTGACGTGACCATTCAGGCGCAAATTCTCGATCTGATGCGTGACCTGCAATCCCGCCTTGGCTCGGCGATTATGCTGATCACGCATGATCTCGGCGTGGTGGCCGAAATGGCGCAGCGTGTGGTGGTGATGTATGCCGGGCGCAAGGTGGAGGAGGGCAGCGTGGAAGAAATCTACGCCAACCCACAGCACCCCTACACGCGCGGATTGCTCGGCGCGGTGCCACGATTGGGCTCGTCGCTTGAGAGCAACGGCACGGATGCGGGGCGCTCCAAGCTCGCCGAAATTCCGGGGCAGGTGCCGTCATTGCGCAGCCGCATCACCGGCTGTGCGTTTGCCGGGCGCTGCGCGATTGCGGTGGAGGCTTGCCGCCAGATTGCCCCGGCGGTGGAAGAAAAACGCCCCGGCCATTTCGTTGCGTGTCATTTGGCAGAGAGGGTTTCGGCATGATCGTGCGCCCCACACCGCTGCTTGAGGTCAACGCGCTGAAGAAGCACTACCCGCTCAACAAGGGCCTGTTCGGCGGCGACAAGGGGGCGGTGTATGCGCTCGACGGGGTGAGCTTCACGCTGGACAAGGGCGAGACGCTCTCGATTGTGGGTGAATCGGGCTGCGGCAAATCCACCTTGGGCAAGACGATTTTGCGCCTTGTGGACCCGACTGATGGCGAAGTGTTCCTTGATGGTGAGCGCATCGACAATCTGCCCGCCTCGAAGCTGCGCGATATGCGCCGGCGGGTGCAGGTGGTGTTTCAAGACCCTTTCAGTTCGCTGAACCCACGCCAGAAAGTGCGAGATATTATCGCTGAACCGATTGTGAATTTCGGCCTCGCCAAGGGCTCGGAACTGACCGACCGGATCGCGGCCCTAATGGACAAGGTTCGGCTGCCACGTGATGCGATGAACCGCTTCCCGCACGAATTCTCGGGGGGGCAGCGCCAACGCATCGGGATTGCGCGCGCGTTGGCGCCGGGGTCGGATTTGATTGTGTGTGACGAGGCGGTGTCGGCGCTGGATGTGTCGGTGAAGGCGCAGATCGTCAATCTGTTGAGTGATTTGCAGGATGAGCTGGGCTTGGCACTGCTGTTCATCAGCCATGATCTGGCGATTGTGGAGCATCTGACGCATCGGGTGGCGGTGATGTATCTGGGCAAGATTGTCGAGATTGCGGATCGGCGGACGTTGTTTGGATCGCCGCATCACCCCTACACGCGGGCGCTGCTGTCAGCGGTGCCGGTGCCTAACCCTGATCCGTTGCTGCGCAAGCGGCGGGTGATTTTGAAGGGGGACGTGCCGAGCCCGATCAACCCGCCGAGCGGTTGCCGGTTCCACACGCGCTGCCCGTTTGTGATGGATCGCTGCCGCAGTGAGGAGCCGATGTTGCGGCCGGTGGAGGGGAATGTGCGGCAGATGTCGGCGTGCCATTTGGATGGCGTGCCTGAGCATGGGTAGGCTTGCCGGATGAAAATCCCCGCACTCCCCTTCACCATCGTCGATTGGGCCGCGGTGGAGCCCACCATGCACCCCGGCGAAACGGGTGCGGCAACTTGGCGCACTCTGAATATCGGCGATGTTCGCGTGCGGATGGTGGAATACTCTTCCGGCTACCTCGCAGATCATTGGTGTGATCGTGGCCACGTGCTGTTGGTGCTAGAAGGCGAGTTGGAAAGCGAACTGAAAGACGGTCGCCGCTTCGTTCTCACGCCCGGCATGAGCTATCAGGTGTCCGATTTCGGCGACGCGGCACACCGGTCTTTTACGCGGACGGGGGCTAAGCTTTTTATCGTAGATTGATGCTAGCCTGCCGTCACCCGCGGCGCTTCCTCGATGTCGCGGCCAGTGGTGGTGCAGGCAGGAAAGTATGGGAAATCAACGCCGGAATCTGATGCGGGGTCTTTACGTATCAATGCTATACACCGCAGCATAATGTTATTGTCTCAACGTTAGGCAGAGTGCCAAATACGTGATTACGAGCAGCGTAGCGACGTCGCAATCCAGGAATCAAAGATCACGCTCTACGACACCTGGATTGCGACGCTTCACTCGCAATGACGAAGTTGTGGGGCTTTAAACCCACCCCGCCTTGACCACATCCCATCGCACAGACCAAACTCCGGTGAAATTCAGGGGAGAGACCTATGCCATCCGTAACCCTCACAGTGAACGGCAAGACCCACACGGTTGAAGTCGAAGGCCGCACGCTTCTGGTTGAGCTTCTGCGTGAAAAGCTGGGCCTCACCGGCACCCATGTTGGCTGCGACACCAGCCAATGCGGCGCGTGTGTGGTCCACCTCAATGGCACCTCGGTGAAATCCTGCACCACGCTGGCACTTCAGGCTGATGGCGCATCGGTTGTGACCATCGAAGGTCTTGCGGCCGCCGATGGCACGCTTCATCCGATGCAGGAAGCTTTCCGTGAGAACCATGCGCTGCAATGCGGCTTCTGCACGCCGGGCATGGTGATGTCGGCGATTGATCTGGTGATGAGCCATCCGCAGGGCCTGAGCGAGTCTGATATCCGCCACGGTCTGGAGGGCAATCTTTGCCGCTGCACCGGCTATCACAACATCGTCAAAGCCGTTGCCGCCGCATGGCCGGTGATGCATGGCCGCGAACTCGCCCCCGCCGAATAAGCCGTATCTGAACTCCGAAAAACAAAAGGCGCGGGGCCAACCCGCGCCAGAATGGAGAGTGAGATGAACGTCATCAATGAAGGCATCGGCGCGTCTATGCGCCGCAAGGAAGATCTCCGATTCATCAGTGGGCGTGGGCATTACACGGACGACATGAACCGTCCGGGCCAGAGCCACTGCGTGCTGAAACGCTCGGATCGCCCGCATGCGATCATCCGCTCGATTGACCTCACCGCTGCCCGCGCCGCCCCTGGCGTGGTGGCGATTTTCACTCATGCAGACCTCGACGCCGATGGCGTGGGCGGTGTGCCATGTGGCTGGCAAATCCACTCCAAAGACGGCTCGCCGATGGTGGAACCCGGCCATCCGGTGCTCGCGACCGGGCGGGTGCGCCATGTGGGTGACCCGGTTGTGGCGGTGATTGCCGAGACCAAGGCGCAGGCGAAGAACGCGGCGGAGTTGGTGGTGATCGACTACGAAGATCTCCCCGCCGTGGCGCATCTGAATGACGCCGTGAAGCCGGGTGCGGCGCAGGTGCATGAGGGTGCTGCGGGCAATATCTGCTTTGACTGGCACATCGGCGACAAGGCGCTGGTGGATGCGGCGTTTGCGCGGGCGGCGAAGGTGGTGAAGCTTGATCTTACCAACAACCGCCTCGTGCCGAACGCGATGGAACCGCGTGCTGCGATTGGTGATTTTGATGCGATGAGCGGGGATTTCACCCTCATTACCACCAGCCAGAACCCGCATGTGATCCGCCTGCTGATGGGCGCGTTTGTGTTGCATATCCCTGAGCATCGGCTGCGGGTGATCGCGCCCCATGTGGGCGGGGGCTTTGGCAGCAAGATTTATCACTATGCCGAGGAAGCGATTGTTACCTGGGCGGCGGGCAAGATTAAGCGGCCGGTGAAGTGGACGGCGGATCGCTCGGAGGCGTTTATGTCGGACGCGCATGGGCGGGACCATGTGAGCACGGCGGAAATGGCGCTGGATGAGCACGGCAATTTCTTGGCGCTGCGGACGTCCACGCTCGCCAATATGGGGGCGTATCTTTCAACATTTGCGCCTGCGGTGCCGACATATTTGTCCGGCACGCTGCTCGCGGGTGTTTACAAAACGCCTGCGATCTATGGCGAAGTGAAGGCGGTGTTCACCAACACGGTGCCGGTTGATGCGTATCGTGGGGCGGGGCGGCCGGAGACGACGTTCTTGCTTGAACGGCTGATGGATGTGATTGCGCATGACACCGGGCATGACCGGGTGGCGTTGCGTCGGCAGAACTTCATCCCGTCAGATGCCTTTCCGTATCAGACCCCGGTGGCGTTGCAATATGACAGTGGGGACTACACCGCGACGCTGAACGCTGCGCTGAAGGCGTCGGACTGGGACGGCTTCCCGGCGCGTCGTGCGGAAGCAGCCAAGCGGGGCAAACTGCGCGGGATTGGGATGTCCACCTATGTGGAAGCCTGTGGGATTGCGCCTTCCAAGCTCGTCGGCGCGTTGGGCGCGCGGGCGGCGCTGTATGAAGTGGCGCAGATCAGGGTGCATCCGACCGGGTCGGTGACGGTGTTCACCGGCACGCATAGCCACGGCCAGGGTCATGAGACGGTGTTCGCGCAACTGGTTGCTGAACAGCTCGGCATTCCGTTTGCCAATGTGGATGTGGTGCATGGTGACACCGCGAAAATCCCGTTCGGCATGGGCACTTATGGCAGTCGGTCGCTGGCCGTGGGCGGCACGGCGATGGTGAAGGCGATGGACAAGATCATCGCCAAGGGAAAGAAAATCGCCGCCCATCTGCTGGAAGCTTCTGTGGAGGATATCGAATTCGCGGGCGGCAATTTCACCGTGGCGGGGACGGATCGCGCCAAGAGCTTCGGCGAGATCGCGCTGACGGCTTACGTGCCGCATAATTATCCGATTGAGGAAATTGAGCCGGGCTTGGAAGAGACCGCGTTCTACGATCCGGCGAATTTCACCTATCCGGGTGGCTGCCATATCTGTGAGGTTGAGATTGATGCGGATACTGGCGTGACCAGCGTGATCAATTTTACAGCGGTGGACGATGTGGGCCGGGTGATCAATCCGATGATTGTTGAGGGCCAGATCCAGGGTGGGGTGGCGCAGGGGATTGGGCAGGCGCTGCTGGAGAATGCGGTGTATGATGAGGCGGGCCAACTCGTGTCTGGCTCATTCATGGACTACACCATGCCGCGTGCGGATGATTTGCCGAACATCTCGGTGGGGACGGAGACCACGCTTTGCACCCATAACGCGCTGGGCGTGAAAGGCTGCGGCGAGGTGGGGGCCATTGGCTCACCACCGGCGGTGATCAACGCGGTGGTGGATGCGTTGAAAGATTATGGTGTGCGGCATCTTGATATGCCCGCGACACCACAAAAGATTTGGGCGATCATCAACGCCGCTGGTGTAAAACTGGCAGCGGACTGAGAAGGGGACAGCACGATGTACGATTTCGCTTACGAGAAACCCACCGCACTCGCCGCCGCCGTGTCGGCACTGACCACCGATGACGAGGCGAAGGCGCTGGCGGGCGGGCAGACGTTTATCCCGGTTCTCAAGCAGCGCCTGAACAAGCCAACCAAAGTGGTGGATTTGTCGAGCCTTGGGCTGTCGGGCATCACCGTGACGCCCTCCACCGTCACCATTGGGGCGATGACCACGCATGGCGATGTGGCGAACTCGGTAGATGTGCAGAAGGCGATCCCGGCATTGGCGAATCTCGCCTCGATGATCGGCGATTGGCAGGTGCGCCATCGTGGGACGATCGGCGGCTCGCTGGCCAACAATGACCCGTCGGCTTGCTATCCGTCAGCATTGCTGGCGCTGGGCGGCACGGTGACGACGGATCGGCGCACGATTGCGGCGGATGATTATTTCCAGGGTATGTTCACCACCGCGTTGGAGCCGGGTGAAATTATCACCTCGGTGACGTTCCCGGTGCCGGAGCGTGCGGCCTATCAGAAGTTCCGCAATCCGGCGTCGCGCTATGCGATGGTGGGCGTGTTTGTGGCGAAGTTTGCCAGCGGCGTGCGGGTGGCGATCACTGGGGCGGCGCAGGGTGGGGTGTTCCGTCATGCGGCGTTTGAAGCGGCGCTGAGTGCCAATTTCTTGGTGGATGCGATTGCGGGCATCACAACACCTGCGGATGATCTGAACAGCGACATCCACGCCTCCGCCGCCTATCGCGCCCATTTGATCGGCGTGATGACCAAGCGGGCTATCGCTGCAGCTTGATGAAGGTTGGGCGGATCGCGCTTGGCGCATCCGCCCAATTTTACCTTCGCAGTTTGCTATCCGGCAGATGAATTTGCAGACATAAGCCGAGAACGGCTTTGACGTTTTAATCGCGATCACCATTATCAGCGATGAGTAAAACGTGCCCTGTGCGCAGTATTGTCGCAATTTGATACAAATTGAAAGATAGAACCAAGGAGGTTCAAGTCATGAAGCCGTATTATCGTCGCACGTTGCGTGTCGGCTGCGCGTCTGCCGTTTTGGTGGCATTGGCTGGTTGCGCGGTGTCGCCGCCGGCTGGGCCGCGGGTGACCGCGCTGCCAGGGAATGGCAAAACCTATGATGTGTTCACCCAGGATGACGCGACCTGCCGACAGGCGGCTGCGATCCAGGTGGGGCCTGGGCCATCGCAGGAGCAAAGCACCAACGCGGTGGTGGGCAGTGCTGCTGTTGGCACCGCTGTGGGGGCTGTGGCAGGGGCTGCGATTGGATCTGCCGGCGGTGCGGTTGGTGGCGGCGCTGCGGTGGGTGCAGGGCTTGGCCTGCTGGCAGGGACGGCTATCGGATCTGACCGTGCTTATGCCACAGCGGGCCAGATGCAGCATGTTTATGACACGGTGTACACGCAATGCATGATGGGGCATGGCAACACTGTGCAGGCGCCGCCGCAAATTGTGGTGTATCAGGACGGTTATTACCCGTACGCGCCCTATCCATTTTTTGTCGGCGGTTATTACGGCCCACGTTATTACCACCGCTATTGAACTGCGCACGCGGCTGACGCGCTCGGCGTCAGCCGCGTGATGTGGTGGCGCTAGGCTTTGACGCGGTCGGCAAACACTTTGCGGAACTTCAGCACTTTTGGCGCCACCACCGCGCGGCAATAGCCGCTGAACGGGTTGCGGTTGAAGTAATCGTCATGCTCGTCCTCAGCGGGCCAGAATTGG
>CAIZGT010000337.1 GCA_903932545.1 uncultured Rhodospirillales bacterium | reverse complement strand
GCTGGCACGAACGACCGTGCGCCCACCGAAGCGCCCAACACCGCCAGAGCGATCAGGCTCTGGCGGCGGCGGGCGGACACATGTGCCGCATATCCCGCCACCAAAGCGGCGAGTGCTGCGGTTTCGGACGGTTTCACAGTGCGGGCCAAGCGGACCATTCTCAGAAGTCACCATACCCAACCGTCATCACGAGAAGCGCGGCGATGTCGCGATGACGGTTGGGTGTTGGTGGGTTGAGCCTCAAGCCTTGCGCAAGCTGTCCACGAACTTCACCAGCTTGATGGTATCTTCGTAGTCAGCGTTGGTGATCGGCTCCCAAGGCTTGTTCTTGCCATCGGACAGCTTGGCGAACGCTTCCGGAGCCTTCTTCGGTGCGTTGAAGAACGCAGCCTTGATCGTCTCTTTCAGGTCAGCCGGCAGCGCGGTCAGCATCGCGATCGGGGAGTTGATGATCAGGTCAGACTTCAGGATGATGCGGAAATCGTCCTTCGTCAGCGTCTTGCCTTCCTTATCGCGCACCATGCCTTTGGTGATCATGCGCGTCAGGTTGCTGTCGTTCTCGCTGTTCCACCAATTGGCACACACATCGACAGTGCCGGAAGCAAGGGCGAGAACGGCGTTCTCGTGGCTGCCAGTGACCACCACTTTAGAGAAGAATTCGTCTGGCTTGATGCCAAGCTTGTTCAGCTTGAACTGCGGCATGTTGTAGCCCGAGGTCGAGTTCGGATCGACGAGGCCGAGCGCATGGCCCTTCAGATCTTCGATCTTCTGGAATGGGCTGTCCTTGCGCACGTAGAACACCGAGTAATAGCCCTTGGTGCCATCGTTGTTCACATCGATTGCGAACGCATCGGTCTGCACGCCGATAATGCGCGCCTTGGAGAAGCTGGCTGGGCCGTAATAGCCGATCTGCACGTTACCGGCCTTTTGGCCTTCGATCACGGCAGCGTAGTCGTTGGCGACGCGCAGCGTCACTTTCGTGCCGATTTCCTTGGTCAGATATTCCATGAACGGCGCAAAACGATCCATCACGCCTGAGGCATTTTCCGCTGGGACGATGGCAAAGGTCAGTTCTGGATACTTGGCCTTCCAAGCCTGAGCGGATGCGGCAACGGGGGCCACGGCCAAAGCAGCAGCGGTGGTGAGCAGCGAACGACGCGTGAACATGCCGGTTCTCCTGGTTATTATCTTAGGCGGATACAGACTGGGTGGCTGGCTGGGCGTCCATCACCTCACCAGCCTCCAGCCCATAAAGCTCCCGCGCCACGTCTTCGGTGAGCGCTGAAGGAACATCGTCAAACACCACCCGCCCCGCCGACATCCCAATCAGCCGGTCGCAATAGGCGCGGGCCAGATCGAGCGAGTGCAGGTTGCAGATGATGGTGATGCCAAATTCGCGGTTGATGTGCTGCAACGCATCCATCACCACTTTGGTGTTGCGCGGATCGAGAGAGGCAATCGGCTCGTCCGCCAGGATAATATCCGGCTCCTGAACCAAAGCTCGGCAGATCGCCACGCGCTGCTGCT
>CAIZGT010000336.1 GCA_903932545.1 uncultured Rhodospirillales bacterium | reverse complement strand
GATTGGGGCGTGTCGCGCCAACGCTATTGGGGCTGCCCAATCCCGGTCATCCACTGCGACGCTTGCGGCGTGGTGGATGTGCCGAAAGCCGATCTGCCGGTGAAGTTGCCGGAGGATGTGACGTTTGATCGTCCCGGCAATCCGCTGGATCATCACCCGACCTGGAAACACGTGGCCTGCCCCAAATGCGGTGGCAAGGCGCTGCGTGAGACCGACACGTTCGACACGTTCGTCGATAGTTCGTGGTATTTCGCGCGTTTCTGTTCGCCGCAATCGGATATCCCGGTGGATCGGGCTGCGGTGGATCACTGGCTGCCGGTGGATCAATATATCGGCGGCATCGAGCACGCGATTTTGCATCTGCTGTATTCGCGTTATTTCGTTCGCGCGATGAACCACACCGGCCATCTGTCGGCGAAAGAGCCATTCGCGGGCCTGTTCACCCAAGGCATGGTCAATCACGAGAGCTACAAGGGCCAAGATGGCCGCTGGCTCTACCCTGAAGAGATCGAGCGCGTTGCCGATGGGAGCACGCGGCACCGCGAGACCGGAGAGCCGGTGCTGGTGGGCCGCATCGAGGCGATGTCGAAGTCCAAGCGCAACACCATCGATCCTGGCGCGATCATTGCCCGTTACGGTGCCGACACGGCACGCTGGTTCATTCTGTCGGACAATCCGCCGGAACGTGACATGGAATGGACAGAATCCGGCGTTGTCGGCGCCTATCGTTTCACGCAGCGTTTGTTCCGCTTGGTGGAAAATGCACCCCTGGCCGAAGACGCCGTGATGCCCGCCGAGTTTGGCACCGCTGGCCGCACCCTGTGCCGCGCCACCCATCGCACGATTGCGGCGGTGACCGAGGCGCTGGAAGGCTTCGCGTTCAACGTGGCCGTGGCCCGCATCTACGAGTTCGCCAATGCTTTGACCGATGCTGAGCGAGCCGAATCCGAGCCTGGCCTCGCCTGGGCGCGGCGTGAAGCGTTCGGCGCGTTGGCACAGCTGATCTCACCGATGATGCCGCATCTTGCCGAGGAGATTGCGCTGCATCTCCATCCCGCACGCACCGCGCTGGTCACGCAGGATGCCTGGCCTGAAGCGGATCCGGCGTTGTTGGTGGCCGACCAAGTCACTATCGCCGTTCAGGTGATGGGCAAGCTGCGCGGCACGATTGTGGTGGCACCCGGTGCTGCCGAGGCTGATGTATTGTCGGCAGCTTCAGACGAGCCCAATGTGGCGCGGGCGCTGGAGGGCAAGCGCGTTGTGAAACGCGTCTATGTTCCCAACCGGATCGTTAATTTCGTCATTGCGGGGTAGAGCATGGCCATGCGCCGGAATTTGTGCCGCTTGATCCTCACGCTGCCGTTGGCGGCGGCGGGGGTCGGCTGCGGTTTTCACCCGGCGTATGAGCACACCGCGCACGCGGACACTGCCCACGCGGACATTGGAAGCACCGCGTTGGCCGAAATTGAAATTGGCCAAATCCCGGAACGGTCCGGGCAATTGCTGCGCGAGGCACTGCAGCGCCGGTTTG
>CAIZGT010000335.1 GCA_903932545.1 uncultured Rhodospirillales bacterium | reverse complement strand
TTCATCCCACCTCGCCCTCCGCCCGCCCCTCAGGCGCGCAACGAAACGCGAGCGCGGGCAGCACGAGAAAGTCCCACGTCTTCGCCCGGCGCCGCGCGGAATGACGCGCCGACCCAACACTCCCGCGCCCGCCGCGCCGGTTGAGGCGGAGATCGCGATTCCACCGGATGCTGAGACCATCCCGCTAGAGGAGATCGGCTCCTGGCTGAAAAAGCGCCTCCCTGATGGCTGGCGTGAAGTGGCGTTGCGCCGCGTTTGGTCCGCCGATATCGCGATCCGCGATCACATCGGCCTGGCCGATTACGCGTGGGATTTCACCGTCTCCGGCGACATGCCCTGCGGCGTGCCGGGCTGGGGGCCACTGACGGCAGCGGATGATCTGGCGTCGCTGTTGTCACGCGCGATTGGCGAGGTGCAACCCGAACCTAGGGTGTCAATTCCGGAGGAATTGCACGATCCCGCCGCGTCCGATGATGCGATCCCTTCGGAATCGACATCCAGCGAGTCGGCCTGTCTTGCCGAACCATTGCTTCCTGAGCAGGTCATTGCGGACACCCCTGCGCCCATCGCATCGCAGGATAGAATCCGCCGCAGAGGTGGTGCCGCCGCGCCGATTTTTTTTGACGAAACATCGGTTTAAGCGCCCCAAACCACTTGCAGAACCTAACATAAGAATAGCTTATGCGGCGGGGATGACGTTGATGTGACAGGTTTTATGTTGCGCTGCGTTAATTAAATTGGGTGGCGTTCGTGACGAGGGATCGGGGATTGGATCGGGCTTTGATGGCCGCTGGTGGGGTGTCCGCACTTGCCCGCCAGATTGGTGTGTCTCAGCCGGCGGTGTCGGGCTGGAAACGCGTGCCGCCCGATCGTGTGATTGCCATCGAAGCCGCCACCGGCGTGCCGCGCACCGAGTTGCGTCCAGATCTATATGCCGAGGCTGATCTCGATATCCCCGCTTCGCTCGACCCGGTTGATGCCGCCCGCGCTGATCTTTACGCATTGCTCGCTCATCTGCTGTGGCACGCGCCGGATGCCAGCATGTTGCGCCGCCTGAGTGCTACGGTCAGCGGCACTGGACCGCTCGCCGAAGCGCGCCAGAAGTTGGCCGATGTGGCGGCACAAACCGATGCCAAATTGGTGGAGCGCGAGCATTTCAACCTGCTCGTTGGTGTCTCGGGCGGCGAGATCCTGCCGTATGCCTCCTATTACCTCACCGGCTTCATCCACGAACGCCCGCTCGCTGATGTGCGCGCAGATCTGGCCAAGTTGGGCCTCGTCCGCACCGAAGGGCTGCATGAGCCGGAAGATCACATCGCTTTTCTGTTTGAAGTGATGGCGGCTCTGATCCGGGGCGCTGCTTCGGACGCGATCGACGACGCCGAATTTTTTCGCCGTCACATCCAAGGTTGGTCCGCGCGCCTGTTCGCTGATCTGGCCCGTGCCGCAGACGCGAAATTCTACCGATCCGTGGCCGGTCTTGCCGCCACGCTGGTCGATTTTGAAACCCAGGCATTGACGATGCCAGTATGAACGGAGCTCCTCGCATGTCCCACGAGACTTCAGACAAACGCGCGGTGAAGCGTCGCGGTTTCTTCGCAACGCTTGGCCTTGGCGGCGCGGCAGCTGTGGTGGCTGCCGTGACGGAGCCGAAAGAGGCTGAGGCGTTTACGCCCACCAAATCCAAAGGCGGCGCGCACTACACCGAGAGTGAGCACGTCAAGCAATTCTACAAAGTGAACCGTTATTGAGCGGACGGGGAGACATCACATGCTGATCAAGCGCCGCGACACCATCGTCCAGAAAACCCGCCTGCAATCTATGCTGGGCGAACTCTCATCCGGCGTGCTCGACCGCCGCGCCTTCCTCGCCCGCGCGGGCATCGCCGCTGGGGCAGCGGGCGTGGCAGGCGTCAAGCTCGGCTCAGTCAAGCGCGCCACAGCGGCCGCGATTGATCCAATCCACCCGATCAAGACCGTCAAATCCGTCTGCACGCATTGCTCGGTCGGCTGCTCGGTGATCGCCGAAGTGCAGAACGACGTGTGGGTGCGCCAAGAGCCGGCGTTTGACAGCCCGATCAACCGTGGCTCGCATTGCGCCAAGGGTGCCTCGGTGCGCGAATTGGTGAAGGGCACGCGCCGCTTGCGCAGTCCGATGAAGTTGGTCAACGGCGAGTGGCAGAAAATCTCGTGGGATGTGGCGATTGATGAAATCAGCGCCAAGCTGCTGAAAATCCGTGAAGAGCAAGGCCCGGATTCGGTATTCTGGCTCGGCAGCGCCAAGTTCTCCAACGAGGGTGCCTATCTGTATCGCAAGCTCGCCGCGTTCTGGGGCACCAACACGGTGGATCATCAGGCGCGAATTTGCCACTCCACCACGGTTGCAGGTGTTGCCAACACCTGGGGCTACGGTGCGATGACGAACTCGTACAACGATATTCGTAACGCCAAAACCATGATCATCATGGGTGGCAATCCGGCCGAAGCGCATCCGGTGTCTTTGCAGCATGTGCTGGCGGGCAAGGAGCTGAACCGCGCCAATCTGGTGGTGATTGATCCGCGCTTCACCCGCACCGCCGCGCACGCCACCGATTACATCCGCATCCGTCCGGGCAGCGATATTCCCACGATATACGGCATACTCTGGCACGTATTCGAAAACGGCTGGGAAGACACCCAGTTCATCGCGCAACGCGTCTACGGCATGGACGACGTGCGCAAGGAAGTCGCGAAATGGACGCCTGAGGAGGTTGAGCGCGTCACCGGGGTTGCTGGCGAACAACTCAAGCGTGTTGCCTACATGATGACGCATGAGAAGCCCGCCACGCTGATCTGGTGAATGGGGTCCACACAGAAAACAGTCGGCACCGCCAATGTCCGCGCCTACTGCAT
>CAIZGT010000334.1 GCA_903932545.1 uncultured Rhodospirillales bacterium | reverse complement strand
TATTTCAGGTCGATATCCAAATAGGGCAAGATCAGCTTATCCTTGATGAATCCCCAAATGATGCGGGTCATTTCATCGCCGTCGAGTTCCACGACTGGCGTCTTCACCTTGATCTTTGCCATCTTAACCCTCTTGAAATTCCACATGGCACGCCCACCGCGCCAACTCACCCAGGCGCGGACAATCGCACCGCAGCAGCGTCGCGGCAAGGGCACCGCCCTGTGCATCACGATTTGATCGTATTCGCATCTATGTGTGTGGCAGCTTGTTGTCGCAGGCGTTGGGAACTCGGTAGTGTGCGGGCGTGCATACAGATGAGGGCGATAAATTGAGATCTGCTGATGCATGACCGCACGACGGCGGCGCGCCAGGGCAATGCAGTGATCTACCAGGCCGCAATTGCGGTGGTGGTGGTGCTTCTGGTTGCTATCACCTGGATGTTTACGCTCGCCTTCACCCATGAGGATGAAGCTGAGGCCGAGGTGCGCCTGGAGGTTAGCCTCACCAATCTGGCGGAAAGTGTTCAGTGGCAGGTGGAACAGGCTGAACTGGCGGCGGCCTCCACGTTGGAAATGGGCGTGGCGCACTGGGAATCTGATCCCGCGTTTTTCGATGCCGCCAAATGGGTCAAGACCCAAAAGATTCTGAATGACCCGGCGTTTCAGGCCGTGCAGTTCGACTCACTCGGCCATATCCGCTCCACCAGCGAGCCCGGTCTGGTGGGCAAAGATTGGCGTGCTCTACCACAATTCTCCGCCGTAACGGGGCAAGGTGGCATACCACGTCAGCCCGGCGGCGTGCTGCTGCCGGGCGCTGCTCCTGGTGATTTGACAATTTCGCGCCCGTTGCTGCTGCCCGATGGCGGCTATGCTGGCACGCTGGCACTGACATTTGATCCATGGCGCGGGATGCGAGATTTGCCGCGCTGGAATTTGGGTCGGCACGGCGTGGTTGCCCTGCTGCGCAAAGATGGCGCGGCCCGCTTCCTGCTCCCGCTTGGCGAAGCCGATGTTGCAGACTCGCATGATTCCGCCCTGCTGCTCGCCGCAGCCGCTCAGCGTCCAAGTGGGATGTGGCGCGGGACATTCGCCAATGATGGTGTGCAGCGCGCATTGCATTACCGTCGGCTTGAAAATCTCGACCTGCTTTTGGTGGTCGGCATGGATCATGACGAGGCAATGCGGCCGACACTGGATCGCAGTGAAGCCGTGCTGATCTTTGCAGCCGTGGTGTCTGTGCTGCTGTTGATCGGGGCGGGCTTTTTGATCCGTCAAATCAACGAATCGATGCGGCGTGAGCAGAGATTGTCGGCCGATCGAACGCTGATCGAACAAGCCTATGGTGAACTCGCCAACGCCAAGGCGAACGCCGAAGCCAAAAGCGCCGAAATCGCCGCAACGCTTGCAGGCATGACAGATGGCGTGATGATGCTCGATGCTGATCTGCGATTGGTCAATTGGAACGCAAGATTCCCTGAACGCATCGGTCTGCCCGCTGAAACCCTCCGCGTCGGGCAGAGCATGGAGGTGGTGCTGCGCGCCCAGGCGCTCGCCGGTGAGTTCGGCCCGGTCAGTGTGGAGGACGAGGTGCGCCGTCGCATGGCGTTGATGCGCGCAACACGTGGCAGCGTGGTGACCGAGCGTGCTCGCCCGGATGGCACTGTGCTCGAACTGCGGCGCTCGCGCTTGCCCGGCGGCGGATTGGTTACGCTCTATATCGACGTCAGCGCCCGCAAACGCGCCGAGGAGGCGTTGGCGGCAGCCGTGCGGCTGGCTGAGGAAGCCGCGGACCAGAAATCTCGCTTTGTGGCCATCGTGAGCCATGAAATCCGCACGCCGCTGAATGCGGTGATCAATTGCCTTGGTCTGCTCGACGAATCTGATCTTGCGCCTTCCCAGCGCCGCCTGGCTGACACCGCGCGTGAGGCGGGCGAGGCGTTGATGGAGTTGGTGAACGACATTCTCGAACTCTCCAACGCCGAGGCGGGCAAGCTGGAATTGCGGCCTTCGGTGTTTGATGTCACCCCGCTGCTGGAAGGTGTGCGGGCGATGTTCCAAAGCAACGCTTCCAAGCGCGGCGTAAAGCTCGTGCTGGAAGTTGACCCCACCCTGCCGCGCCAGATCCGCGCGGACTCCGGGCGGTTGCGTCAGGTGATGATGAATTTGGTCTCCAACGCCGGCAAATTTTCGTCCCCAGGTGTTGTTTCGATCCGCGCTATCAAGATTGAAGAAGATGAACAGATGATGCTGCGGCTGGCGGTGGAGGATCAAGGCCCGGCCATCCCGCCAGCGGAGGCGGCGAAATTGTTTGTACCGTTCTCTCGCCTGCGCAACGCGCGCACCTCCGGCGCACCGGGAACCGGCTTGGGCTTGGCGATCTGTGACCGACTGGCGCGGGCAATGGGCGGCCGAATAGCACTCAGTCTGGCGGCCACCGGCGGCAATGAGTTTGCGCTGGTGCTGCCCCTTGAGGCGGCTGATACAAAACCCTCGCTGCTGCCAATGGCGCAAAGCGAGGTGTCTTTGGTGCAGCGTCGGCGCGCACGCATTCTGATTGTCGAGGATATCCCGGCCAATCACCTTGTCGCGGCAACCCTTCTGCGGCGCGAGGGCTTCCGAGTGGATGTGGCCGAATCCGGGGCCACCGCCATCGCAATGGTGCAGCGTGTGCCGTATGATCTGGTGTTCATGGACCTCATCATGCCCGAGATGGACGGGCTGGAGGCCACCCGCCGCATCCGCGCCTTGCAAGGCCAGCCAACCCGACTGCCTGTGATCGCGCTCACCGCGACCACCTCGGCTGATGACCGGGCGCGCTGCATTGCGGCGGGCATGGACGACATGCTCGGCAAACCCATCCGCCCCAGCGCATTGTTCGGCACCGTCGAGCACAGCCTCGGCAACATGACCCGCGCCAGCCAACCCGACGCCGAATCTTTGGCCCCTCTCAGCCAATATGAGACCGCCCCTATTTTGAACGAGGCGCGATTGCAAGAATTGGCGCAGGGGCTGGCAACCGCCACCGTGATATCGCTGGTCGATCAATGCCTGCAGGATATGCGCGACCGGATGCCGCAACTGCGCAGTGCGTTGGCGGGCACCGACGCGCGCGCAATCGAAATTGCCGCCCATGCGTTGAGCGGGATGAGCGCCTCTTATGGTTTTGCCTCGTTGGAAAACCGCATGCGCGCGATCATTCGTCATGCGCGACAGGGCGATCTTGTGCAAGCCGCCCATGCAGGGGATGGAATGGAGGGCGATCTGGCGGTGGCAACCGAAGCGGTGCATCTCCATCTGCGCGCTGCCGTCGCATAGCGGTGCGCTTTCACGGCGATTAAACGCTGAACCTGCGAACGATTGACGCGCTCACGACGCGCAAGGGATTACCTATCCGCGATGACACGTCGTGGTCTGCTTGGCGCAACGGTGTTTGTGTCATGTCTGATCGGCTATATCCCCAAGGGAGAGTTTCCATGCGTTTCGTTCATTTTGCTGCCATCGCTCTGCTGCTCGCACCGATTGCGGCAAACGCCCAAACCGCCGCACCTGAAACCACGGTGCAAACGCCGCCCAGCAGCAAGCCGAAAACCACGCAGGCGCAGCGGTTCCAAACTCGGTTTGACGCCGCCAACACCACCCATGATGGCCATCTGACG
>CAIZGT010000333.1 GCA_903932545.1 uncultured Rhodospirillales bacterium | reverse complement strand
GCTGGCAGACGATTTTGTGATCGGCGTGGCGAGCACGCTGGTGCCGGTGGTGGCTGAAGTGCAGTGGGTCCGAATGGGCATGGTCGGCGTGAAAGCTGGCACGGAAGCCGCCGCAGCCGTTGAGGCCGGCGGCAAGGCGGTTGGTACCATCGCGGGATTGGTAACCGGCATTCCGCAATATGCCTACAGCTCGGTGTTCTCGGTTTGGCAAACCTACCAGCAGCAATATGAGGATATCCGCTTCGGCTGGAGCACCGCCTCCATTCTCGGCGTCGAGCGTTATCTCGATGCCGAGGCGGCAAAAACGCCTTGGTGGCAGACCGCGCTGGCTGTGTTCAAGGACACAATCCTACAAGGCGTTGGCGTCTATCAATCGGTCAGCCCGCTGCGTGACGGGCTGAAGGCGTGGCGTGGTGAGGCGCTGCTGAACACCGCACAGCCGATCAAACTGCCCATATTGCGCGCAGCCTCGCCGGAAATACAGCAGGAAGCAGCTGTCGCGTTGCTGACCGAGAAACAGGCCATCGCGCGCACCGCCATAGCCGACGCGCGCGCTGACAAGGCCGCTGCCGCACTCGACAACCTCGCCGCCCAAGCGCGGGGTGAGGCGCTGCCCAAGCCACCTGATCCGCAGATTGCCGCTGTGGCCGAGCAGCGCGTCAACCCGACCGACCCTCTGCGTATCGACGAGCCGCCACCGCCGCCCGATCCGTTGCGCGACGCCAAGGCGGAGATCGCCCGCGAGAATATCGCGGTGGCGGGCAATGATCAGCCGGTTGCAGGGTTTGGCGAGCAGCCGCAGGCAGAGGGCGGCGATGCGGCCACGGTTCCGTTTGATCCGGATCGCACGGTGCAAGCGCCGCCGCTCGGTGTGGCGGGCGTGGGTGGTGGCGCTCAGGCAGCCGCGCCATTGCACGCAGGTGTCAAACAGCCGTTGCCGATCCCGCGAGACATGCCCCCACCTGGCACATCGCACAGCGTGGTTATCACCATCGACGGTGTGCCAACTGCCGTCACCTTCGAACTCGGCGATTTGCTGAGCGACGGCAGCGCGTTCGTCAATGTTTACGAATTAAAGGAAATTCCGCCAATTCTGCGCGAAAAAGGGCTGGTTCCAAAAGAGCTCGGTGATGATCTCGTCATCAAAATCCTCAAGCGCGACCCTGCCTATATTGCGGCGGTGGAGGCAGCCAATCCGGAAGCGAACACCGGCATGATGAACGACGTGATCACCAGGATGAACCAAGCACAACAGCGGTTGCAGGCGGGCAATATTGAGCATCTGGGCATTGTTGGCTGGCAGGATGCTGGGGTGATTTTGCAAAAATACGTCCGCAAGAACTCCGCCACCTACCGCGTTCTGAGCGGGGGGCCAGCAGGATGGCGAGACATATTTGAAAACGAGCCTGCTCTGGGCGCTGCGTTTGCCGAAATGTGGGGAAATTTGCGCCGCAACCACCTGATATGGCTCGATGGCCATGGCGGCAATATCTATTTCCGGCTGGATGAAGCCAATAACCGTTGGATTTGCGGCATTCTTGACCAAGATATGCTCGGCACGTTCGGCGATATT
>CAIZGT010000332.1 GCA_903932545.1 uncultured Rhodospirillales bacterium | reverse complement strand
TCTCTTATATCGTCAGGAGTTAATATAATGGATAAAATTATAGATATTAATAGCCCAAGTTACCGCGTTTGTTCAGAAGATGATCTACGACCAACCGGGATTGTTGATCTCAAAAGATGGCTGACGCGGACCCAGCGGAATACTGCCAAAGTATCGTTTGATGGCGAACAAAACTGGGTTTCGCCACACGAGACCGAGCAGGTGCAACACTATCATGCGGCCCCGCGCTCGGTGGCGCGGGCCGCCAAGGTGGTGTTTGACATCTCTGCAGCATTGGCAGGGATTGCCGTGCTTTCGCCATTGCTGGGATTGATCGCGATTGCCGTGAAAATCGACGGCGGCCCGGTCTTTTTCGCCCACACCCGCATCGGCCGCGGTGGGCGTAAGTTCAACTGTCTGAAATTCCGCTCCATGACCACCAACAGCGCCGATATATTGGCGCAACTGCTGAAAGCCGACCCAATAGCGGCGGCCGAATGGCGGGAGACGCAAAAGCTCAAGAACGATCCGCGCATCACCGCAATTGGTCGTCTGCTGCGCGCTTCCAGTCTTGATGAGATCCCGCAACTGATCAACGTGCTTCGCCTCGACATGAGCTTGGTCGGGCCACGCCCAATCGTTGCTGATGAAGTGCCGCGCTACGGCGATAACATCGCACAATATTTCGCCGGCCGACCTGGGCTGACCGGACTTTGGCAGGTCAGCGGCCGGTCAGACACGTCCTATGCCCAGCGTGTGGCGCTGGACACGCAGTATGTCAGCACGTGGAGCATCTGGCGGGATTTCGCCATCCTCGCCCGCACGATTCCCGCCGTCATCCGCCGTCGTGGCGCCTGCTGAACCAAGGCCTGCACACAACTGCACGGCGAACGGCTCAGCGATGAGCCAGCAAAGCGAGGGTATCGTGGGTCTTCTTCGTTTCTTTGGGCTGCAAAAAAAGCCATCTGAACTGCACCGGGCGAATATGGGCGTTGTGCCCAGCCTGTCCGGCATGCGGCAAGAGCCGATGCTTGCGGCGGCGCGGCGGCCGGATCGATTGGTGGCGCCGTCCCGCGCGTTCACCCCAACCCAGCCGCGCCATGGTCGGCGGCAATTGGTCGGACGTCAGCCGGAACTGACACGAATTTTGCAGGCATTGCAGGAAGATTGCGCCCATGTGGTGCTGTATGCCGAGCGCGGTCGGGGCAAAACCTCGCTCACCAATATGGTGGTGGAAACCCTGCGCCAATCCGACGTGGTGGTGGCGCGTCACACTTGTGATGCCGACAGCAATTTCGATAGCATTCTGCGCGGCCTGATGCGCGATTTGCCGTCTTCGCTGTTGGCGGTGCCGGATGGTGGTGCAGACACTGAAGGGTGTGAGCATGCCCTGCCAAACCGTGAGCTGCGCCCGGGCGATGTTTGCGCCCTGCCCTCCCGCCTGCTTTGCAACAGCCTGGTGTGCGTGATCGACGAATTCGACCGCGTGCTCGCCCCTGCCACCCGCACACGCATCGCTGACGCCATCAAGCAGCTGTCGGATCGGGATGTGGGTTTGCGGTTTCTGATTGTTGGCGTGTCCGAAAATCTGGATCAGATTTTGGGCCAGCATCCGTCGATTCAGCGCAACGTTGTGGGCGTGCATTTGCCGTTGTTCAGCGACCAAGATGTGGCAGCGCTGATGGCCAAAGGTGCGCGCGAGACCGGCTTTACTTTCATGCCAACCGCCGTGGCGCGGGTTGTCGAGCTGGCGCGCGGCATGCCGTATATGGCGCAATTACTGGCGCTGCGACTGGCACAGGCCACGGCTCAGCGTGATGATACTTTGGTATCTGATGCTGATTTCGACACTGCGGTGGCAGGCCTGCTGGCCGACGCCAATCCGCGGGTGTTGGTGCTATTTTCCGAACTTACCGCCAACGGCCAGGACCGCGAAATGCTCGCGGCGCTGCGTCATGTGGCCACCGCTGGGCAAGATGCCTGGGGGCGGCTCAGCGTGTTGCCCGCCGAACAGGGCGGTGTGAGCATCGGCGGATATTTCGTGTCGTCGAATTGCTGGGCGCGTCTGCAGGCCGCGCAAGTGTTGCAACCCTACGGCATCTGCTCCGGCCTCTACGTGTTTGCTGAGCGCAACCTGATGCACCACGTGTTGCTGCATGCAGCGGCGCATGAAGCGCCGCAGGTCGCACTCCGCGCTGAGGCCATCACGATATTGCCGACATTGTCGCTGCATAGCTTTGCATCGCGCGCCTGATGTCCTCCCCAACCTATAGCCCCACACGCGGGCCCCGCCCCTTCGGGCCAACCAACAGCATTGGAAAAAAAGTGATGGACCTCCCTCTCACCGCCGCAGCCTTGCCTGACACGCGCGACAAGGGCGGTGTTTTGCAATTGCCCCAAATTGGCAAATTGCTGGCCCACCACGCGTGGCTGATTGGGACATGTGCGGTGATCGGTGGCGGAGGTGCCTTTGTGTTGGCGCAGTCCTTACCAAAAACCTACGTCGCTTCCAGCGCCATCACGGTGGAGGGCGAGCGGTTTGTGATCCCGGAATTACAAGGCGCTTTGCGTGGTGAAAACGCGCCTGACCCGATGCCATGGGTGCGAACTGAAGTGCAGGCGCTGACCTCCCGCGCCCAAGTGCAAACCGTGATCACCCGCTTGGGGTTGGACCGCGACCCGGAATTCAACGAGGCGCTGCAACCTCGCGGCACGGCGCAGGCGATCAAGCACAACGTGGAATCGTGGCTTCCGTTCAGCGTCGCCAGTGCCGGTTTGAGCCAAGCGAGCATCAATGAGGCGGTGTTGGACAAGGTCACCAAAGCTTTGGCGGTGTTCCAAGATAACCGCAGCTTGGTGATCTCCACCTCCTTTACCGCACAAAGCCCTCAACGGGCCGCTGATGTGGTGAACACACTGATCGCCACCTACATCGAAGGCCGCGCGGCACGGCGGATCGACGCCAATCGCGGGGCGAATGATGTGATGCTTCAGCGCATTCAACAGGCCAAGACCGACGTGGAGGGCATCGAAAAACAGATGCTCGAACTGCGCACCAACAGCCAATTGGTGGGCTTGCGCGCGGGCAGTGTGGGGCAGCAGCAGCTTGAGGAACTGGCCTCCGCCGCAGCCCGCGCCAGTGTGGAGCGCGCGCAGTTGGAAGCCAATTGGGACCGCGCCAATACGCTGTCCAAACAGGGCATGTCGGATGCGTTGGCGGGCGTGTTGGGTTCGCCCACCATCTCGCGTTTGCGCGAACAAGAGAGTGTGGCGTCTCGTCGAGTGGCAGAATTGTCGTCGCGCTATGGGGCGGATTATCCGCCGATGCGCGCGGCCAATGCCGATCTGAATGCAACGCGCAACCAGATTGGGGGCGAAGTGCAGCGCATCGTGGCATCAATGGGGGCGCAGCTGCGGGTGGCGCGTGAGCAAGAGGCGGATATCAAACGCCAGCTTGCTGACGCCCGCCAAGGTGCGGTGCAGACCGAAAATGCGCAGGCCAAGCTCGCCGAATTGCAGCAAGAAGCCACCACACGGCGCAATCTTTACCAAACACTGCTCTCACGCGGCCAGCAGACGGTGGCGCAACCGAGCGGGACAGAGACGCCAGACGTGCGCATTCTCAGCGCCGCAGTGGCACCGGGCAGCCCATCCGGGCCGAATGTGAAGATGATCACTGGCGCGGGCGGATTGAGCGGGTTGCTGATCGGCTGCCTGCTTGCCTTCACCCGCCGGAGCAGCGTGGACGTGTTCGAGTCTGGCCCCGACCTGATGCGGGCCACCGGCCTTCCGGTGCTGGCGAGCTTCCCGCGTTCATTCACGCAATCAGGCACCACATCAGGCCGACGGGCGCTTGTTGCCCAAGTGATCACCGCGCCCACCGGCCCGGCGGCGGAGGCGATGCGAAAGCTGCGAGCCAAGTTGCGGTTTATCGGGCGCAATAAGGCACCACGCTGCGTGGTGTTTAGCGATGCGGTGGAAGCGCGTGGCAATCCTGCTGCCTCAATTGCCGCAGCCTTCGCCCGCGTAGCTGCCGCCGATGGCGAGCGGGTGCTGTTGATTGAAGGCAATCTGGGCGCTCCGACCATCGCAAGCCTGCTGAGCACTGACATGAACGGGCTTTCAGACGTGCTGGAAGGCCGGATGGACTGGCGCGATGCGATTGAGGCGGATTTTGACAGCCCGCTCGATCTGCTGCTCGTCAGCGGCAAAATCGCCAACAGCCATCGGCTGCTCAGCAGCGTCGGGTTTCAAAATCTGCTGGTCGAAGCCAAGCAGGATTACGACCTGGTGGTGATGGATGCCCCTGCCGCCAATGCCACGGACACGGCGACTTTGGTGCTGCGCACCGATGCCACCGTTCTGCTGGTGGACCCGCGAACCGAGCAATCGGACGTGCTTGAGGCAGCGACAAAGCTGAGCCACGGCAATGCGGCACCCTTGGCGATGGTGATGATCAACGCAGCCTGATCCCAAAACGCCGCCACACCATCACGCTGGAGAACCAACATGTCCGTAAGTTTTTGGCTGATCGCCGCGAGTGTGATGCTGCTGGCGCTCGCACTTCACCCTTTCACCTCCTATCCGCTGAGCCTGATGGCGTTGGCCCGTCTGCGCCGCCGCCCGTTCAGGCGCGGTCAACCGCCGCGCAGTGTGGCGCTGTGCGTGTGTGCCTATAACGAGGAGAAGGTGATCCGCGCCAAGGTGGAGAACATGCTGGCGTTGCGGGCTTCGTATCCGCACATGGAAATCCTGGTTTACGTCGATGCCGCAAGCGACCGCACGGCAGAGATTCTCGGCGGATATTACCCCGAACTGAGCGTGATCAACTCGCCGCAACGCATGGGCAAAACCCATGGGATGAACCTGTTGGTCGGCATGACGGATGCTGAATGCTTGGTGTTCAGTGATGCCAACGTGATGTTTGCGCCTGACGCAATTGACCATTTGTTGGCCCCATTTGCCGACCCCGGTATCGGCTTGGTGTGTGGCCATCTGCGTTATGGCGCGTCTGACGGCAATGCGACGGCTGCCACCGGATCGCTGTATTGGCGGCTGGAGGAGCAGATTAAACGGTTGGAAAGTGTCAGCGGGTCGATCATCGGGGCGGATGGTTCGATCTTTGCGCTGCGTCGTTCAAGCCATCGCGCGCCACCGGCGGATTTGATTGACGATATGTATGTCTCGCTGATGGTGCTGTGCAATGGCGGCCGCGTGGTGCGCGCGGCGCAGGCGCATGCGTTTGAAGATGGGGTGTCGCAGCCGCAGGAAGAGTTCCGTCGCAAGATCCGCATCGCGTGCCAGGCGTTCAATGTCCATCGCGCCTTGAGCCCGAAATTGCGGCGGTTGGGGCTGATCGATCAATACAAATACGTCTCACACAAATTGCTGCGCTGGCTGGTGATCTACCTGCTGGCGGCAAGCGCCTTTACGCTCATCGCGGGCTTGGTGTTGGCGCAGGCATGGACGGTTTTGGCCGTGGTGGTCGGCGTTGGTTTGCTGGCTGCGATCCTGTTGGCGACAGCAACGCGCGGGCCGATTTTGGCGGTGCGCTCGATCCTCTCGGCGTTTGTGGCAACCGGAATTGGCGTTTGGTATTCGGTGCGCGGCCAACGCTTCCAAACTTGGAGCCCGCCGGGTTCATCACGCCTCGCTCCTGCGGTTTCGCCGGAGGTAACCGCCTGATGCGCATTTCTATCATCGATCCATCGCTGTTCACGTTGCCGTATGACCGCGCATTGCTTGGTGGATTACAGGGCAATGGGCACGCAGTCACCCTGCATGGTCGCCGCGCCGGGGCGCATGACGGTGCCACAGGGGGGGCAAATCTGGCAGAGGATTTCTATCGCCTGAGCAACCACCGCATCGTTGCGGCGCTGCCCTCTGCCTTGCGGCTTGGCATCAAGGGCGTGGATCATGCGTGGTCGATGCGCGCTTTGGTGCGGCGGTTGCGGCGGGAAAGGCCGGATGTGATTCATTTTCAGTGGTTGGCGCTGCCGCTGGTGGACCAGCTGACGCTTGACGCATTGGCGCGGATCGCGCCGCTGGTGCTGACGGTGCATGACACCGACCCGTTCAATGGTGCGCCGAGTTCGCGCTTGCAAAGCCTTGGCTACCAGAATTGCTTAAGCAAGTTTGCGCGTCTGATCGTGCACACTGAACAGGGGCAAGCCCGCCTGCTCGCGCAAGGCATCGCGCCAGAGCGCGTGATGGTGTTGCCGCATGGGCTGTTGACCGAGCCTGTGGCAGGGCCAGCCGATCCGATGACCGGCCGCCTGACCTTCACGCTGTTTGGCAAAATCAAACACTATAAGGGGGCGGACCTGTTGATCCGGGCTTTCGCCTGCTTGCCCAAGAATTTGCGCGACCAGGCGCATATTCGCATCGTTGGCAAACCTTATATGGACCTCGCCCCGCTGCACGCCTTGGCCTTAGTATCGGGCATTGCGGACGGCGTGAGCATCGAGCCGCGGTTTGTGCGCGACGAGGAGGTGGGTGCGCTGTTCGGGCCGGGCGTTGTGGCAGTGTTCCCCTATCGCGAAATCGAGGCCAGCGGCGTGTTGTTTCTGGCCCTAGCGCGCGGTCGCCCAGTGGTGGCCTCCCGCCTCGGCAGCTTTGGCGAAACCTTGCTCGACGGCCGCGAGGGGCATTTGGTGCCACCGGACGATGTGGGAGCACTCAGCCAAGCGATGCAACATCTGATTGCTGACCGCGCCTTTGCCGCCGAATGCGCGAAACAGGCGCGAATTCGCGCGGCATTGGTGCCGCCTTGGCAGGAGATCGCGCGCGGAACCGAGGCGGTTTATCGCGCGGCTGGCGCCAGACCGGACATGCGCGAGGCGCTCTACGCGTTGGTTAACGATGCGCCGGGGCCAATCGGGCAATCGATATCAGCAGCAACACCATGAAGATCATCGGCGGGAATTGCTGATACCCGCCGGTGAAGAAAAACAACACGATGGCGGGCAGCGCCAATGCGGATTGCAGCGCGGTCCGTCGCGCCATCGCGAACAGCAGAACGTAAGCCACCAGCGCGGGCACGCCGTATTCAAGGGCAATCTTGATCGGCGTGTTGACGTTGTATTCATACGGCATCGTCAACCGCTCGGCCGCCCCGCTGCCGATGCCAATCAAGGCGGCGGATGGCGATGCGGTGAACACGTCGCCCAGCAGCCAGAACGGGGTGATGAAGCGCAGATGGCCGCTGGTGCCCGGAGTGGAAATCTCGTCCAGGCGCGCCTGAAACACCGCCATCACATCCGGGGCGAGCACCGCCGCAAGCCCTGCCAATGCCAACAACAGCGCCACAACCACGGCAGCCAACATCAACCCGCGCCTGCCCATGCCGAGCGGGGCGGTGATGACGAAGGTGGCAATCACAATCCATCCGGTGCCGGAAAATGCCAGCAACAGCCCGGCTGCAAAGGCCGCCAAGTAGAGCGGGCGGCGCAACGCGAGCAATTCGATGATCAATGCCAACGCCATCACTTGTGAAAATACCGAAGGCTCGACCAGGAAAAACCCGTTCGATTTCAGCAAATCGCCAACGCCGACCGGGATTTCGAGGTGGTAGCCCTGCTCAAACAACGCTGCATCGGGCAGCAATCCGGTGAAGGAGAACAGCCGCACCCCCACAAACTGCGCTGCAAATTGCAGCATGCCCGCGAGTGCGATCAGTAAGAACAATTGGTTGATGGCGCGGAAAAACCGCGTCTCATCCACCGGCTCGGCGAAGGTGAGCATGGCGACGCTGGTGAGAACCAGAAATTGCAGCAGTGAATTACTGCTCGCCTCTCCGCCCGTCCAGCCCAAGCCTGCTGCACGCCACGCAATGCCAAGGACCGCACAGGTGACCAGTGCGAGATACAAAATCACCCGTTTGCGATCCAAGGCGAGCGTGCCCCGCAACAAAAACGCGGCAAATACCAACAGCCCCAGCGGCCCAACCAAGCTGATGCTTTGCCCGCCAAATGGCAGGCCAAAGCGTTGCAACAGCATCGACATCGCCATGATCGCCGCACTCAAATAGAGGACCTGCTCAGACTGCACGCGGGCCTTGGGGACCGCGATGACGGTGGCGGGCTGGCCGGTAAGTTGCGGGGCTGCGGCCATGTTTGCGGTGGTCCTTTAGGATTTGGGTGCAACCACGGCACTCACCGCAGTTCGGCAGGTGGGCGCTAAATCGGCTTTGTAGTATTTCAGACACGTTGCCTGATCCCGCCCGCTCACGGTTTTGTCTGGCTGCTTCGCGCAGAACCGCGCGAAATCCGCTTTGCAGTCGCGGACCACATGCCGCTCATTTTCGGTTTTGCTCGGCTCGGCGGGCGCCTGCGCCACCGCCGGGATGCCCAACGACAACAGCAGGGCCGACGCATGCAGACTGCGGCGTGAGTATTTACCGAAGGAATTGAACATTGAAATTGCCCAAATTATTTTGTTAAACATGCAACATATGCAGATATCTGCAAAATCGCCACAGCGGCGCAGCTCGCCTAACACGAATCAAAATGCTTTAGTTCGGACAAAAATGCACGAATTTAGTAGCTTGATTGGTCATTAATATTATGAACTCAGCGGCGAGGATCCGAAAATGGTTCAGGTTTTGTTACGACTCCGCCGATTGTTTTCTGAAACGAATTCTGCACTACTCGCGTTGCCCCTGCTGCTGCCACTCGCGCCGACAGCCCATGCGCAATTGCTCGATCAACTGATTACAACCGACATCCCGGGCACAGCCAACGAGGCAGGCGTGACGGTGCTCTCCCGGCGCCGTCCAGATTATGACAGCCTTGGGATGCGGTTCGGCAGTTTCTTGCTGCACCCTGAACTGCGTGAGTCGGTGGGATATGACGACAATATATTGGGCACCAAATCGGGCAGCGGCTCGACATTGGTGGAGACCAATGCGGTGCTGCGCGCCGATTATGATCACTCGGACGCGACCGCGAGGGCGGTGGTATCGGTTGATGATTTCCGGTTCGTGAGCCGCAACAGTCAATCCTACACCAATTGGACGGCAAGCGTTGGTGGGGCCTACACGATTGACCGCGATCAACTGAGCGCCAGTTACGACCATTTGACGCTCAACCAAACGCCACGCGATCTGGAGGCACCGCAACTCGGTTCACCGCTCGAATATCGCATTGATGTGTTTCGTGCCGCGTATAAGGCAATGTTCAATCGCTGGTATCTACAGCCGGGTATTTCGCTCTCGCGGTTCGACTATGACAACGGCGGTGTGAACGGCGCGCGCTACCTGCAGACCTTCCGCAACCGCGATGTGGCGATGCCAAGTCTGACGGTGGGCTATGAATTGGCGCCTCGGCGCAATGTGGTGCTGGTGGTGCGAGACGCGGTGGCCGACTACTCCAATGCCGCCCCACTTCAGGCAAAGCGCAATTTTAATGACGCCTCAGTGTTGGCCGGGATCGATTATGATGCCGACAGCACCTGGCGTTTCCGGGTTTTGGCGGGCTATGAAAACCGCAGCTTCCGCAGTGGCCAATACAAAACCATCCAAGCGCCAACCGTTGAGACAGCGGTCATTTGGAATCCCAACGGGCTGACCACGCTCACTGGATTGCTCACCCGCCACGTTCAAGATTCGGCGGATGAAACCGTGGCCGCCTTCACCGAAACCGCCCTGATCGCACGCATCGACCATGAGTTGCAGCGCAACATTCTGCTTCAGGGCCGCGCTGGGATCTACCAGGATGATTATAGCCAGGGCCACGGCAGCCAGAGCCTTTACCGCGTTGGCGCCAGTGCGACATGGCTGATCAACCGCAATTTGCAGTTGGTTGGCAGTTACGATTTCACCGGCCGTCGGTCTGGCGGCAGCACCAGCCAAGGGGTCACTGGCCCCAGCTTTGACTCCAATCGCTTCATGCTGACACTGAGAGTGGCGCTTTAGAGCGTGGTGAATGGCGGCTGAGACTTGATCCCCCCGGATCGTCCTCGCAAGCGTAGCGCTGCGCTTGCAAGGACGGTTTGGTGAGATGTTGGTTTGAGCCACACGCATCCTGCGCGATCAATGTCGGCACGATTGTCATTTGCCAACCTTTGGAGGGCGATTATCGCACCGAACTGGCGAACAACTTATCAAATGTTAGTTCGATAATTCGGCAAACTCTTTAGATATATTTTCAACCGCGTGCGCGGGAAAAATAAAATACACAAATCAAAAAAATGAATATCATTTTTTGATTAGCTAACTAAGTGGAAAATGATGAATACGATGTCTGATATTTTCTGCGCATCTGAAATTGGAGAGGTTTACCGTGGGCAGAGCGGCCGAAAATACCTGCGTTTCATTGTTTGCCTCGATGCTATTGGCCGACTCGATGGATGAGGCAGCTGAAATGCGCTCGCTCCCGCCGATCAGCACCACAACCCGACTTGCTGCCGAAACTTTGGTTGCGCGCTATGCGCCGGCCTATATCGTGGTTGATCAGCAGGGCGTTGAATTGCTCCGCTCCGAACATCTCAGAAGCTATGTGGCGCGTCCCCCGGCATCAGGCGTGGCGTCGGTGGTGGCATTGGCCTGCGATGATTTGCGCGGCGTGCTGCGGCATTTGATGGATCAGGCGACACTGACCGGGCGGCGTGTGCGCGCCAATCAAGTGTCTTACGCCATGCGGCAGCCAGACGGCTCGACCGTGCATGGATGGGTTGACCTTGCCGTGGAAAACCTTCCCGGCGGGGGACAGACTATTTTGTTTTTCGACGTGGATGACGGGTGCATCCAACTCGATGCCAGCGGCAACATGGCGCAGACGGCGGCAAGCTGGGCGTCTGCATTGTCCACCAATCAGGAATTGGTGCGATTGATGGCAAGCGTGGTGCCCGCTTTTCTGTTCACCACAGCACCTGATTTGTCGGTGCACGACATCAACCAGCCATTTTATGACTATGTCGGGCTGACAGAAGAGGCGTTTCTCGCAGGTGGCTGGAGCAGCGTGATCCATCCGGATGAGCGCGCTGAAAACCAGCGGCGGTGGGATATTGCCGCCGCGGAAGGCGGCGTGTTTGAGCATGAACACCGTCTGCGCGCAGCCGATGGCACGTGGCGCTGGTTCCTTAGTCGTTCGGTGCCACATCTGGATTCGACAGGCAAACTGGTGCGCTGGTTTGGATCAGCAGTGGATATCCACCAGCGCCGCCGCGACGAAATGCGCCAGCGCCGGCTGCTTGCTGAGGTTCAGCATCGCGCGAAGAATATTCTTGCTGTGGTGCGCTCACTGCTGAGCCGCACATTGCAATCGGCGACGGGACTGGAGGATTTTGCGGCCCATCTCAGCGGCCGAATCTCCGCCCTCGCCCGCACCCAAACAGCACTTGGCCGCACAGTGGATGGGGCGGTGAGCCTGGACGAACTGGCGCATCAAGAGTTGTTGGCGCATGGCGGCCAGATCAGTGAGCAAGTTAGCATTGACGGGCCTTGCGTGATGCTGACCGACAAAGTGGCCGAAACGCTTGGCTTGGCGCTGCACGAATTGACCACCAACGCGCTGAAATTCGGCGCGCTGTCAGAGCCGCAAGGTCGGGTGAAAATCGCTTGGACGACCAAGCCGAGCGAAAATGCAGCCGCTGGCACCACGCATTTAACGCTCAACTGGGAAGAAAGCGGCGTGGCTCTTGCCGCAAATCTGCCCGGGCATAGTGGGTTCGGGCGGGAGCTGATTGAGCATGGCCTTCCCTATGAGTTGGATGCCCGCACCGAGATGAAATTCCTCCCTTCGGGACTGCATTGTAACATCTCGGTCGATTTAAAAACGCCGCCGCAAGGCGGACCACTGATTGGTGAAGTTGAATGAAGTCCCTCGATCCGAATTTGCAGGGCCTTCGCGTGATGATCGTGGAAGACCAATACACGATCGCTGCAGAAATGCGCCGATTGCTGGAACCGCTTGGTGTTGAAATTGTGGGTCCGTTTGCAGGCGTTGATCAGGCGATGAAGGCGACACGATCGGCGATTGATGTGGCGCTGCTGGATATCAATCTGCAGGGATTTTCGGTGTTTCCGGTGGCCGACGAACTCATTTTGCAGGGCGTTCCGTTTGCGTTCGTCACCGCCTATGAAGCCAATGTGCTGCCAGCGGCGTATCAACATGTGGCGCGCGTTGAAAAGCCGGTGGATCGCACCGCCCTGCTGCGCACGCTGAAATTTTTGGCCGGCGGGAAGGCGCGAAATACAGTATGAACGGGCAGTCAGCCTTGCTGCCGCGCAAATACACGCAATCCAACGCCGCTGTGCAGAGGATGTCGGCATTGGCGGAGCTCTCGACGGACGAGATGCTGATTTTGCACAATCTTTCTCGCCAAACCCGTTCCTATTTGCCGCGTGAAGAGTTGTGGAACGAGAGCAAACCGTCATCGCCGCGCATCATCCTGTCGGGATGGGCCTGTCGGCAGCGGACATTGGGCGACGGTCGGCGCCAGATTGTCAGCTTCATGCTGCCCGGCGATCCGTGCCATGGGTTGGAACGCCCAACGATCCCAGGGACTTGCACGGTAGTGGCGCTGACCGCCGTTGTGCTGGCGGACGCGAAAACGCTTGAGACGGCGGTGAACGTCAACCCGTCGCTATATCCCGGCCTTACGCGTGCTGTGCGATTGCTATCGATTTACGAGAGCCTTTCGCTGCAAGACCAAGTGGTGCGCCTGGGTCGTCAGACGGCTTATGAACGAATGGTGCATCTGCTGCTGGAGTTGCACGAGCGGTTGGACACTGTCGATATGGTGATCAACAACGTGTTCCCGATGCCGCTGACACAAGAA
The DNA here is from genome assembly GCA_903932545.1 of uncultured Rhodospirillales bacterium. GTDB lineage: Bacteria > Pseudomonadota > Alphaproteobacteria > Acetobacterales > Acetobacteraceae > CAIQQQ01. The sequence goes on along the minus strand of CAIZGT010000332.1, from coordinate 12,061 downwards.
GTGCTCGCCGACGCGCTGGGATTGAGCATTGTTCACGTTAATCGCACGCTCCAGCAGATCCGCCGCGATGGCATCTTGGAAGTTCGCGGCGGCAGCGTGACGATTTTGGACATGGAGGTGATGCTCGCATTGTCTGACTTCACCCCGGTTTCCGGCAATTTCGAGTAGTCAGATCGGCGCTGCAATCGGGATCGGCAGGCTGAAATTGGCCGCAACGTTGCTGTAGAGGCTCGTCGGCAAGATTGTGTTGGCGGCACCGTCGAAGGTGATAGCCTGCACCAATACGCCGCGCGCAACCAGCGGCAAGCCGCCGCTCGCAGGGTTCAGCAAATCCACCGTCGCCACATGCACCATCGTGCTGCCGCCGAAATCGCCGGTGAAGGTGAAAGCTTCGGAGATATTGCCCGAGGTGAGGAAGGCCACGGTGGGTGAGCCGAGCAAAACGCCGTCTAGGCTGAGGGCCACCCGTGCGTCGCCGAGATAGGCGCTCTCGGTGAGCGAGAAGGTGACACTATCCAAGACAACTGGCGGGATGACGACGGGTGGGATGACGACGGGTGGGATGACGACGGGCGCGGTGGGTTCGGTGAAGCTGAAGGATTGCGGGCCACCGGATTTTTCGCTGAGCACGCCGCCCGCGATCGCGATGCCGTCAATCGTGGCGCTCTGAACGTAGAGGTTGCGGTCGGCTGTGGATGAGCCGCCGTAGATGTCGTTTAGGAAATTGACGGTGACGACATTGATGCCAGTGAAGCTGCCTTTGAAATCAAACTCCTGCGACTGGGCAAGCAGCGGGGTGTACGGGGCAGCATTGGCTGCGATCGCCGTCTGGATGCCGCCTTGCTGCACGCCGTTGATTGACACGGTGAATAGGGCGTCGCCTAAATAGGCGTCCTCGCTGATGGAAAGCGCCAGCGTATCAGCTCCAGCGCCGATCACTGTCGGCGCAGCGGGAATGGCGGTGGTGACGACAACAGCGGTTGGCGGCACAATTGCGGCGCCGACGAAGCTGAAGGATTGCGGGCCGCCGGCATACTCGTTCAGCACACTTCCGGCAATCGCAGCACCGTTAAGGGTGGCACCCAATATGTAAAGATTGCGATCAGCACCCGTTGAGCCGCCATAGCTGTCGTTGAGGAAATTGACGGTGACGATGTTGGTGCCGGTAAAGCTGCCTTGGATATCGAACACCTGCGACTGCGAAAGCAGCGGGGTATAGGGCGCGGCGTTGGCAGCAATGGCTGTCTGGATACCGCCCTGCTGGATGCCGTTGATTGCGACGGTGAACTGAGCGTTGCCGAGATAGGCATCCTCGCTGATGACAAGCGCCAGCGTGTCGGCACCGCTGCCGATGACCGTTGCCGGTGTTGGGATGGTCAGCAACGCCGCAGGGGGCGGAACGATGGTGGTGCCGGTGAAGCCGAAGGATTGCGGGCCGCCAGAATATTCGTTCAGCGCACTGCCGGTGATTGCCACGCCGTTAAGCTGCGCGCCGAGCACATAGAGGTTGCGGTCCATCGCCGTGGTCCCGCCATAGGCATCGTTGAGGAAATTCACCGTGACGATATGCGGGCCGACGGCATAAGTGCCGTTGATGGCGAAGGATTGTGATTGGCCGAGCGCGTGACCAGCCAACACAGATTGGATGCCGCCCTGCTGCACACCGTCCACTGAGACGGTGAATTGCGCGTTGACCAGATAGGCGTCTTCGCTGAGCGCCAGCATCAACACATCCAGGCCGGTTCCGATGGTGGTGACGGGCAAGCTGGTTTCGATGAACGGCACCACCAAAGGCGTGCTTGTGGTAAAGGTTTGGGCCACGCCGGGGAGAATGGTGCCATTTAGCGTGGCGCTATACAGCGTCAAAGCGCCGGGTGGGTTGAGGAAATGGATGCTCAACACATGCGCACCTATGCCAAAATCACCATTTACCACAAAGGCTTGGGTTTGCAACGAGGACGCCAGCGCGGTGGTGGTTTGCACGCCGCCCTGCTGCACGCCATCAACACTGATGGTGAATTGTGCATCCACCAAGATTGGTGTCTCACCCATCGACAGCGTCAGCACGTCCAGCATGCCGAGCGCGGGCGTTACGTTGACTGCTGGCAGCACATGCGGTGGTGCGGTGAAATTAAAGGTCTGTTGGACGCTCACGGCGCTCGTCGATGCGCCGATCGGCAAGGTCGTGCCGTTGAGTGTGGCGCCGAGGACATAGAGATTGCGGGTTAGTGACGGCAGGCCACCACTGGCCGGATTGAGGTAATTGATGGTTACGAATTGCTGGTTGGTGCCGAAATTTCCTAGTATCACAAAAGCTTCGCTCTGCCCCGCCGCATTGGCCGCCGTGGCGATCTGCACGCCGCCTTGCTGCACGCCACCAATGCTGATGGTGAATTGCGCATCGCCCTGCCAGTAATCCTCGGCGATTTGCAAAATCAGCGTGTCGGGGCCGGTGCCCAAAGTGGCCGGGATAATTGGCAGCGGCGCGGTGTAGCTTGGGGTGGTGTTCGCAGCATCGGGCGAGGAAATTGTCTGCAACGCCACTGTCGGCACCAAAGGGTCGAGCGAATAGGCGCGGATGTAGTCAATTTTGTATTGCGCAGTGGTGACGCTGGTGGGCTGCCCAGGCCAACTTCCCGCACCACCGACCGCCAGATTGGCGATCATATACATTTTCTGGGTGAAATCGGGTGGCATGTCCACGGTGGGGCCAATTTGCAACCCATCGAGGAAGAAACTCACGCTCGTCGTCGTCCATAGCAATCCATAGGCGTGATACCCGGCGGAGAGATTTTCGCCGGTGTTGTTAAACCCGCCACCTTTGAACAGGTCGCTTGGATTGGCGTAGGACCAATAGGCGTTGTTGCCCTCCAGATTGGGCTGCTCGAACACGTCCAACTCAGGATTGCCGCCGCCGCCGACCGGCAGCATCCAAAATGCTGACCAGAAGCCTTGCACGTAGGGGGTTTGCGCTCTGATCTCGAAATAGCCGGTATTCTGCGAAAAACTGTTCTCCGTGCTGATCAAGCCGGAACTGTAGGGCAGCCCAGCCGTGTATTGCCCAGCAAGGGTCGGCTGCGCCGTGATGGTCAGCTCACCGTTTTGGACGCTGAACGGCGACGGGCCAGCATTGGGGTCAACGTAATATTCGGCTTCACCATTTGATGGCAGCGAGCGCCCAAAACTGTAGGAATTGGCAAAACCCACACTGCCGTTGGCAGATGTGACGAACGCGGCAGAATTGGTGAATTCGTTATCATAGGTTAAGTGATAACCAACAAGCGAGAGCTGTGGCATTTAAATTCGCCTCACATACATAGAGATCGATTAATCATTAGCAATGATTTCTATGATTTAATCATAGTCTAAAAAATCTTATTATATTTAACATACACTAATTATCAATATGTAATTTACACCATCGACCACTCCTCTAAAAGAGTCATATTTTTCGTGATTATTTAATCGATATTTTGAAATTTAATTGACGCATTACCTCATTGGTTAATTTCAACCGCATCCAATGGCGATAATCCAACACTGCCAAATGCTCGGCGCGTCGGCGAATCAATGCACATCACGAATATTCGGGCCGTCAGATCAGGGGGCATTATGGGTTTTTCATTTATGCAGCCAAATACACCGCTGAACGACTTGCTCTCGCAAATCTCGATTGAGACATTCTCCGATTTACGCCCCCACCTCACTCGCGTGAGTTTGGTGCGCGGTCAGGTGTTGTGTGAACCGGGATATGGGATTGACCATATGTTCTTCATCGAAGACGGCATGGTCTCGATGGTGGCCGACCCAACGGCCAAACGCTCCGCGATGCAGGTGGCGATGATTGGGCGAGAAGGCATGGTGGGCGGCATGGCGCTGTTGGCGCCACACGCGGTTTCATCCATCACGGCAATCTGCCAGATCCCGGGGCCGGCCATTCGCATTGCAGCCCCAATCCTGCGCTCCATCACCGAGCAAAGCCCGGTGTTTCGTGATCTTTGCCTGGGCTTCGTGCACAGTCTCATGGTTCAGACCATGCAAACAGCGGCCTCCAACGTGCAACACACCTTGGAGGAGCGTTGCGCGCGGTGGCTGCTGATGGCGGATGATCGGATACAGTCGAGCGATTTGCTGATCACCCATGAAGGCCTCGCCGAGGCGCTTGGGGTGCGACGCGCCAGTGTGACGGCGGTGCTGGCGTGCCTGGAAGATTCCGGCATTATCCGCGCCAAGCGCGGGCGGATTACGATCGCTGACCGCGCCAGATTGGAATTGCTCAATGCACAATCGCCGAATGACGTTGGGAGCAATGACCACATTCGCCAGGCAGCGCGTTATTATTTTAACACGCACAGGTCGGTCGCCACTCGGTATCTCGACAGTTAAAGGGATTGTTTATTTTATATAGCAATTAACATACATATATATAATTCATTCCTATTTTATCCATATTCCATTCAATATTTCTCAGAAGCAAGGATGACGATCATGAAGCGATATATGTTGGCTGCACCCTGCCTGTTGCTGATCGCCGCTGGGTGCACGCCGGGTGCGGACCTCACACCCATCGCTGCCTATCACAATGACGCCTATAAGCTCGGCGCCGGCGATCAGATCCGGGTTATCACCTTCGGCGAAGAGCAGTTGACCGGGGAGTTTAGGGTGGATGATCGCGGCAATGTCGCCTTGCCGTTGCTCGGTGCGGTGCATGCTGCCGGGCTGACGCCGGAGCAGCTGGATGGCAACATCGCCACCGAGATCAAATCGCGAAACCTGTTGCGTGATCCGAGTGTGGCGGTGGAGGTGATCGCCTATCGACCGATCTTCGTGCTCGGTGAAGTGGCCAAGCCCGGCCAATATGCCTTCCAGCCTGGGATGACGATGCTGACATCGGTGGCGGTGGCTGGCGGGTTTACCTATCGCGCGGTTGAGGATTACGCCTCGGTGGTGCGCACGACGGACAACCGAGCGGTGTCGGGCAAGGTAACGCCGGTTTCCTTTATCGCCCCCGGTGACGTGGTGAATGTTTATGAGCGCCGTTACTAAACAGTTCTCGCGATTTGAACCGGGAGAGCGCTGTGCCCGCCACGTATGTCGTCGTATTCAAGACATTTAAATGGGACGCGTTCGTGGCGCGGCAGTTCTTGCGCTATCAGGCGGCGATTGGCTGCGGCGATTTGGTGATTATTGTTGATGAGACCCATGGTGCAGTTGGAGCAATTCCGCATGACAAGGTGATCCGCACCAACAATGCGGAATTGCTGGCACTTGGACTTGCCAACGCCTTTGGCAAGGGTGGGCTGATTTGGTGGAATACGGATTATCCGCAATATCTATACTATGCTTTGAATCAGAATTATCAATACTATCTGTTCGTGGAATATGATTCCTGTGCGCAGATCGATATTGATGGCTTTATCGCGTCCGTGGCGGAAGGTGGCTATGATTTCGTCAGCCTTCCCACCCGCCAGCCCAAACAGAGTTGGTATTGGACCAAATTTCACACGGCCGTTTACCCGGTGGAGGCGATCCAAGGCTCACTCAACTGCATCGCGGTCTATTCCAACCGTGCCATGCAACAATTGTTCAGACGTCGTTTGGAGATGACGCGGGCGTATCAGGCCGGGGATTTGAAATTCTGGCCGGGCAATGAAGTGTTTGTTGCCACCGAAATGGCGCTGGCGGGTTATCGTTGCGCCTCGTTGGAAGCGTTTGGCGATGCCTCGCATTATGAGTGGCATCCGCCGATCCTAGAGGACGACTTGGAACAGCATGCGAGTGCGACGTTCTTGCACCCGGTGCTTGATACGGATCGCTTTATCGCCAGCACGCTGAAGTTTGAGTTTGATCTCTCAGCGTATTTCTTCGCCAACAGCCCATTGCGGCGCACTTTGGCGCGGTTTCCGGCACGGCGCTATTTGCGGCATTTGCCCGGTGCGTTTCGGCGACAGGCGATGGTGAAGTTGCGACAGTCGCTCGGGGCGATTTAGCGATGCGTCGTCGCAGGCTGCTCAGCCTTGCCACAACCGGAGCACTGCTGAGCACCAACACAGCACGCGCCACAACGCCGCAACCAGCACAGGCGGATGGCCGCTTTGATCTACTGGCCGATTGGAGTTTCGGCCGTGACCGACCGGACGCCACGATTCACAATATGGCCGAGCTGCAAAACGCGTTCCGGTTTCGTTATATCTATGACGCGGGGCAACTCGACAGATTGCCAACCTATTGGTCGTCCCACCGTGATTATCCGCAGGGTGATCCAAGGTCGCTGCATGTTTTCAGCGACAATGCCCTGATCCTCAAGGCCCGCATGCCGCAAGGCGGTGGGTTGCGCAGTGGCGGGTTGGAGAGCGGCATGTTGCGCGCGCTGCTGCCGGTGATGCCGGGGATGTATGTGGAAATGCGGGCAAAATTGCCGCGCGGCTTGGGCGTTTGGCCGTCGTTCTGGCTCAATCCCGGGGTTGAGACGCCCAGTGGCACGTTCTCAGCCACACCCTGGCCGCCGGAGATCGATATTTTTGAGTTCTTCGTCTGGCAAGGTCGCACCCGCCCACGCATTCTACAGGGCGAAGTGCACCCGGCGGCGAATGCCGGGCGCGAGGGGCGAACGCGGGATATTTTCAGCCTGTTGTCCAACGGGCGTTATGATCCCGGCATTGATTTCTCAGCCGATTTTCATGTGTTTGCCCTCGATTGGGTGAAAGATCGGCCGATTTGGGTGGTGGACGGCAAACCGATCAAGCAAACGGTGATCGGCTGGAACGCGCCGCCTGCGCATATCCTGATCACCAACCAAATCGGTATGACGCTGAAAGGCGTTGATCTGACCGGCATGACGTATGGCGGGGACGATTGGGACTACACGCTCGATTATGTGCGCGTTTGGCAGCGCGCTTAGAGATGGTGGGAGCACGCAATGCCACGCGGCGATAAATCAGCCTACACCGGCAAGCAGAAACGGCAGGCTCTCCATATCGAGGAAAGCTACGAAAAGCGTGGCGTTGATGATGAGGAGGCCAAGGCGCGAGCTTGGGCGACGGTGAACAAACTCTCCGGCGGTGGCAAGTTGAGCGGATCTGGCCGCAAAGCCGCGCCGCCAAAGCCGGGTTAGACAAACACGCGTGAGCGGCTCGGGGCGATGTTGGGTCAGCGGACGCGTGGGGGGCCGATTCCGGGGGAATTGCCCCCCCTCACAGGGCTGCGAGCGAATTCGCTTGAGTTCAGCCAGTGGATGTAGTGTTGAATGTTAGATGGACCAACAGCCCCCCCTTTCCCCAACTGACATGGTCGTCGCAAATCTGCGGGCGGTTTTGCTTGGGCTGAAGGCGGCGTTGGGCGGTTTTGGGTTGGCGCCTTTGCTGGGCATTCTGCTGCACAACCGGATTGGCCAGACGCTCAACCGGGTTGAACGCATGCTGGTTCGGTTTCGTGCGGGCAAGCTGTGGCTGCTGCCACAGCGGGTTCATGTGACGGGGCAGCCGAGATGTCGGACGCAGCCGAGCATTCGACTGCCACGCCGATTTGGCTGGCTGCTCAAATCGGGCCAGCACCATGCGGCGGGATATGGCTTGCGGTTGCGGATGGCGTTGGATGCGCCGGAGATGGCGGAGATGTTGGCCTCGTCTGAGCAGGCGCGGCGCATTTTGCGGCCATTGTGTCGCGCGTTGGCGATTGAGCTGCCTTGGACGGTCGATAAAATCCCGGAAGAACGCGGTGTGATGCGTCGGCGAACACGACGGCCGCGCCCGCAACCGGAGCCATTTCGGATTCCGTTGCCGAGGGGCGTGTTGGCTTGGGCGAGGCGGGAGGGTTTTGGAAAAATGCGATGAGGAACGCGGCGGAGTTGCGTTCTTATCGTTACGAGTTGTTACTGATATACAGCGTGATCGCCCGTCATATCAAGGGATGCGTGGCGATGACGAAGGAATGCGGTTCCAGTCAAACGCAACCTGCGTTGTGACCTGCGTGGTGACCTGCGTGGTGACTTTGGGGGGGGGCCGCGGCTTCGGAAAATACTCGCCCCCCTCATATGGCGGGAATTGATCGCTAGGTGATTGGAACGCTGAACGCGAAGGAAGCCAATATGACTGACAATCTTATGCGTGCAGGTTTGCGGATGTTCGCCGTCGTGGCGGCTCTCTCAAACGGGGCTGCATAACATTTTGGAACCCGACCTGCCGCCACATGTTTCCGAGGCTATTCGATCTGCCACACAAGTGGATGTGGAGCACCACGAGCAAGCGACAGTGACGCAATTATGGGTGGATCGTGTGATCGCCACCCTAAGCCAGCCGCGTTTTCTGGTGTTTGCAACATTGGTGATCTTTGGATGGATCGCCGGGAATGTTCTAACCACAGGCCTCGGCTTTGCCGCCATCGATCCAGCCCCGTTTGGGTGGCTGATGAGTTTGGTGGCATTGGGCGAGTTTTACGTGGTGGTGATGATCCTCGTCACCCAGCGCCGTGAAGAACAATTGGCACAGCACCATGCGCAACTGACACTGCAACTCACGCTGCTCAGCGAGCAGAAGACCGCCAAAATCATCGCATTGCTGGAGGAGTTGCGCAGAGACAGTCCGCAGCTGCCCGACCGGCTGGACCGGGAGGCGATTTCGATGGCGGAGCCAGCCGATGCTCAACAATTGCTCGGCGCGTTGAAAGACGCCAAGGCGACGGCGATTGGGGATGCTGATGCAAGTCGCAAATCTTAGCTTGGTGCGCGCACATGGCCGAAATGGGTGCGGAGATTCCACAAATCCCGTGCGATTTTCAGTCCCTCTGGGGTGCACAGCATGGTCAATCCACACACGCCGTATGCCGCCACCACGTCGGACAACAACAATTGACCACGCGTGAGTTGTTCAGCCGCGCTGCTATCGTTCAGCCAGGTCAGCGCCGACGCAATCGCGGCTCCTGCGATCACAAATGGATAACAGGCCCGCAGGACATCAGAATGGCTGACGGGTCCGGTGCGGGTGGCACCCCAGAGCAGGGAGCCATGCACCAGTATGGCAAAGGCGGCGTAAGACTGCGCCACCCCCAAGGCTCCGCCTTGCAGCCCGATCAACAGCGCCAGGATGGCGATGGCGGTTTTGACGCAGACGTAGAACAGTTGCTCACCGACCCGATCTTGGCTGAGAAACAGCCAATAGGAGCTGATGCTCAACGGTGCGAAGGCGGTGGCAACGGCCAGCCAGGTGACGATTGGGGCCGCCTCCGTCCAGGCGGTGCCGAGCAGCATTGGCACGAATTGCGATGAGGTCATTGCGATGCACACCACCGCAGGAACCGTGGCGAGCAGCAGACCTTGAAGCATGCGCAGATAGGCGCTGCGATATCGATCCGCCTGGGTGTTCAGTCGCGACAAGAGGGACACCGCCACGCGCGCCACCGGCAGGCTGATCTGCCAGATCGGCGCGGCCACCAGCTTGGTTGCGCGGTCAAACAAACCCAGCGCCACGCTGCCGCCGAGCTTGCCGATCAACACGCTGTCGAGATTGGTGCCGGCATAGTTGATGAGATTATAGCCCGTTACATGGCCACCAAAGCGCAGTAGATTGCCAAAGCCTTCGTGACGAGACGGCCAAGACGGTCGCCAGTCGGACAATGCCCAGGCCATGATCAAAATTGTGATCGCATTTGCCGCCTGCATCAGCACCAACGACCAGTAGCGCATGCCCATCCACGCCGCCGTGATCCCCACCACCACGGCGATCGCGCTGCACACGATATCAATCCATGCCAGCGCGCTGAACCGCATATGGCGGTTGAGCAGGGCGATCTGCTGGGAGGCAAGGCCGCTGGAGACCAGCAAACCCGCCAGAGACATGCAAATCATCACCAATTCAGGCTGTCCGTAAAACAGCGCAATAGCAGAGGAACTCGCTGCCATGATGATCGCCAGAACCACGCTCACCCCGACATTGAGCCAAAACAGCGAGGACAATTCCTGCTGTGAAATCTCGGCACGCTGGATGGTGGCTTGCGATAGGCCGAGTTCGTTGAATATCTGCACCAGCATCAGGACCGGCCCGATCATCGCAACGAGGCCGAAATCCGCCGGGCTGAGCAGGCGTGCCAGCGCAATTTGCGAGCCAAACTGCAAAATGAACCGCAGGCCTTGCGCCAGAAACGTGGCCGCAGCCCCGCGCACCGATTGGCGCTTGAGCGTGTCGATCCCGTCGGCAGGAGGGGGCGTGTCAATGCTGGACAAATCGGAGGTCCTTATCAGGGCGCGGCGCTGGCATCAGCAAACTTGAGCGGGACTTGCCGCGGCGGGGCCGCGTTCACTGTCTTGACCAGTGGCGGCGGCTGCAACGCGGTGTCCCGCGCTGCACGGGCAATCGCCGCTTGGACCATCTTCGCCTTAAACTCGGGGGTCATGACGTTATATGGATCAACATCACGCGCCATCGCCACCAGGTGCGGTGCGGCGTATCCCGCCGCTGGCGGCCAATATGCCGCCAGCCGCGCCACATAAGCGGTGGCCAGTTCGGGCGTTTGTGAGTGATAGGCACCCGCTGCTATCGGCCATTGGCCGTTTTCATCATGCAGTCGCCACAAAAAAGCGGCGGCATAGGTGACGTTTAGATTGGGATTGAACGCATCTTCCAACGTGGCGAAGGCGAGAGGGTGATGCTTGAGGTTGATTTGCATGCAGCCAACATCAATCGATTGAATGCCCGATGCTTGGGCGGCTTCGACTGCCGCAATCGCCGCCTGTTTGGACGCATAGACATGGTCGATGCCAGCGACATTTATGCTCCACGGCCAGGGAGCCCAATGCCCGGTTTTAAGGTCCAACCGTGCAGACTCAACCATGCCAATTGCGTGCAGCAGTCCGGGGGGCAGACGGGCAGAATGCTCGGTTTGCGCGATGGCAACGCCACAGATTGCAGCATCATCGGCCCGCGCCGGCAACGGATTCAGCAGAAATGCGATCGCCGCATATAGCACTGAAATCTCTACGCGCCAGAACGCGGGCGTTATTACCACTGGTGGATCGGTATTTTGATTCATGCAATGATCTAATGCAGAATAAACTCATACCTCAATAACATAAATTGCTATGGTTTCTTGTGTTCACAATTGTAGAACATCCAAATTTTAATTAAAATATATGATATGTGATTATCTCAACACCACCCGTGCACTATCAGATTGATTAGAAAATTTGGTGCGCAGATGAATTTCAGTCCACTCCCACTCACAACGCCACATACGCCCGCGAAGTCCCTTCAATTGGCAATTGGGATTGCAACCAAGGCGCGTGCCAGCGCGTTGATCGAAGTTCTCCGCACGCTGCGGCATCAAACACGCCATGCGGCAAAGATCGTGGTCTGCGGCACTGCGCCATCGGATGTGGTGGGATTGGATGCGCATCCGAAGGTGCAAATTCTGCTCTCGCCCCCCGGCCTGCCCCGCCAACGCAACGTCATTCTCAGTGCTGTTGCCGATTGCGATGTGGTGCTGTTTCTCGACGACGATTTCCTGATGGCCCCTGGCTACGTCGCCGCCATTATGGCCGTTTTTGAGGCAATGCCTGATGTTGTGGCCACCACCGGCGCGATGATAGCGGATGGCACGCGGGGGCCGGGCTATGATTTCAAGTCGGCGTGGGAGTTGATCAAGCAGGATTGCGGCAACATCCGGACGCGCCGCACTGTGGCGGTGAAGCATGCATATGGCTGCAACATGGCGCTGCGCCTTGCGACCATTGCCCGAGAAGAACTGCGGTTCGATGAGCGATTGCCGTTATATGGCTGGTCGGAAGATATTGATTTCACCCACCGCCTCGGTCGGCATGGCCGCATCGTCCAGGTGCAGAGCGCCCGCGGTGTGCATTTGGGGCTAAAACTGGGTCGGCTGCCGGGGCGGGCGCTGGGGTATTCGCAAGTGGCGAACCCGATTTATCTGTTCGGTAAGGGCAGCTACTCCCTAGCCCGCACGGTTGCCAGCGTTGGCCGCAAATGCACACCGCGCGCGCTCTGCACCTGGACGATGCGGCCATGCCGACCGAGGCGGTGGGTGAAATCAATATCTTCCGACCAGCCATATA
>CAIZGT010000331.1 GCA_903932545.1 uncultured Rhodospirillales bacterium | reverse complement strand
GCTCCAATTCCGGGTGGTTGATGTTGGCCGGGATGATGGCGCGGCCACGGGCGATTTCGGAGCGGACGAATTCGGGCGTGACGAACTCGGGCAGGGCCGCGCCGAAGCTCTCGCCATCGGCAATCCGCTCAGCGGCTTTGTCGTGGGCGCTCGCGCGGCCGAGGTTTTCGCGGTGGGCGACGTAGATCATCTCTTCGGTGATGATGCCGGCGCGGGCGAATTCGTATTGCGTGACCATCTGGCCATCGCGCGCGGCATAGATTGTCTGCGGCGCTGGGCAAGGGGCGACGAGCGCAGCGCCGGTGGCGAACCCATTATCTTCCGGCTTCACTTCACGCGGGGCGACGGCGGCGAATTGGCGGCTGGCAATCCAGGGCGCGCGGATCTGTGGCAGCCCAGCTTCAAGATCAATGGTGATCGAGGAGTCGGTGTAGGGGCCGGAGGTGTCATAGACGCGAAATGGCGGCTCATTGGCCGACGGATCGAGCGGGATTTCACGGAACGGGACACGAATGTCCGGGCGGCCCTCGGGCGAGCTGTAGATTTTGTGCGAGCCGATAATCGGGCCGGTGGTCACGGAGGCCGGGGCGGTTTTCGTGATCTCGTTCATGCGACGCGCTCTCTTGCTGGGGCAAATGCCAGCGAGAAAGAAGGGACCACATAAAGCCGCTATGGATGCCCGTCCCTCCGCCGGTATGAGCCGGATCAGGTGTCAGGGTCTCCGCGCGCAGTAGCGGTGTCTCAGCCCCTTGTCCGGGACCCCCCTCGGTATGAGCGAACGTGATGTGGGCCAGCAGAGATGTCAATGTTTGGCTGTGATGTGCGGTGTGGCGCGTCAAAGCTCCGCCCGGCGCGATATGCGCCGCAATACCGAGGTGAGGCGGGAGAATTCCAGCCAGAATTCGGTGTGGCCCGGTGCCATATCCGGCTGGTTGGGCTTGCCTTCCATCTGTGGTTCCGCCCGGCGCAGCACGCCAAGCCGGGATTCAAACCGGGCGCGCATGTTTTCCAGAAAACTGTCGGTTTGTGCCAGATATTGTTCGAGCATTTCATAGGCGAGGCGGATTTCCGCCAGCCCTGCGCCGTTATTGCCGAATTTTTTCAGCGAGCGAGTCTGCCCGGCCAGCACCACATGGAATCGCTGCAACTCCGCCAGTTGCCGCGCCATCCGCGCGCGCGCATCTGATGTGGTTTCACCAACACAATCTTCCAGCACGACACTCTCCCGGCCCGTTGGGGAGAGTGTCGCGCAGAAGAATGAGCCAAGCGTTAACGCAGCGCGCTGAAATCAGGCGTCCGCGAGTTCGGCGGGGAAGCGGAACTTCACGTCTTCCGCTACTCCGGCCAGCGTGGTGACCTGCACTTCAGTGAAGGCGCGCAGACCGTCAATCACGCCCTGCACCAGCAATTCCGGAGCGGACGCGCCAGCGGTGAGGCCCACGGTGGCCACGCCTTCAAACCAGGATTGCTCAAGATGGCTGGCATCGTCGATCAGATAGGCAGGCTTGCCGAGTTCGATGCCGATCTCACGCAGGCGGTTGGAGTTGGAGCTGTTCTTCGAGCCGACCACCAAAATCACGTCCACCACCTCGGCCAATTCGCGCACCGCTTGCTGGCGGTTCTGGGTGGCGTAGCAAATGTCGCGCACATCGGGGCCAGCGATGGAGGGGAATTTCTCCTTCAGCGCGTTGATGATGCCGCGCGTGTCGTCCACCGACAGCGTGGTTTGGGTGATGTAGGCGAGCTGATCAGGATTGTCGGGTGTAAGGTCAGCCACGTCTTCCACGGTTTGCACCAGATGCACCTTGCTGGGCATCTGGCCGATGGTGCCTTCAACCTCGGCGTGGCCTGCATGGCCGACCAGGATCAGCTCCTTGCCCGCGCCAGCATAGCGACGACCTTCGTTGTGGACTTTGGTGACCAGGGGGCAGGTGGCATCAATCACCGGCAAGCCGCGCTCTCTGGCGACTTCTTCGACGCGCTTGGCCACGCCATGCGCGCTGAACACGGTCATGGCACCAGCAGGAATTTCTTCCAATTCGTCAACGAAAATTGCACCACGGGTGCGCAGATCTTCGACCACATAGCGGTTATGCACGATCTCATGACGGACATAGATCGGCGGGCCGAATTTTTTCAACGCCCGCTCAACAATCTCAATAGCGCGCTCCACACCGGCACAAAAGCCACGCGGCTGGGCCAGAACCACCTTCAACATGCACACTCTCCCGACGCACTGGCTGCGGTATCGCGGCGAATCATCACAATGTCGCCCCCTCGGCACGCAAGGCCGTCTTGCAGCATCGCGTGACGGCTTGTATGCCACACTTGACGTGCGCGGAGTAGCCTTCGTGCATATGGCTCGCAACGTCAGCCATCATAAAGCATGACTGACGGAACAGACACTCGACTATGATGACCATCCAATCTGCTTTCGAGCCATACCAAATGCCGAGCCACGCAAGATACAATTCGTCACACGGGCGCAGGGCGCCCGAGGGATCGACATGACCCGGCTTCGTTTGTTTTCGGTATTTTTCGCCTTGGGGCTGTGCGCCACGTTTGGTGTTGCCGCACAGGATGCGCCACCGTTGTTGTCGGCTGACAAAACGGTTGAGGCAAAGCACGACCACGGCAGCCCTGATGTTACGATCACCGCACTTAATGAGGCGTTGCTAAAGATTATGCAGGCCGGTCATGCCGTGCCATTTGCCAAGCGTGCGGAGATTTTGCGCCCGGTGGTGGAGCAGGCGTTTGATTTGCCGCTGTTGCTGCGCAACTCGGTGGGTGGTCTGCGCTGGCCGGGTTTGCCCGATGACCAGAAGGCAAAACTTCTTGAATTGTTTGAGCAATTCACCGTCGCCAGCTATGTGGCGAATTTTGATGCGTTCACGGGTGAAAAATTCGTTATCACTCCGCCGCTGCGCAAGGTGGAGAATGATGTGGTGGTGCCAACCCGGATGGTTGCCACCAACGGCGATACCACCAAGCTTGACTACGTTCTGCGCGACGACGGCAATTCCTGGCGCGTGGTGGATATTCTGTTTGACGGCTCAATCAGCCGCGTGGCGGTGACCCGCTCCGATTTCCGCGCGTTGATCGTGGCGGGCGATGCGTCCAAGCTCATCGAGAGCCTGCGCGGCAAGATTGCCAATCTCATTGATGGCTCAGCTTCCTGACATGTTGTGCCGCCTATGCTTTTAATAGGCGCATTGCTGGCGACTGTGCTGGCGTTGGCTGGAATTGGGCAGGCGCTGGCCGGGTGGCGCTCGGTGCGCCGATTTGCTGCGGGCCAGCCGCATCCAGGCGCTGACCTGCCGCCGTTCACGCTGCTGAAACCGCTGCATGGCGACGAGCCGCTGTTGGAGCGGGCGCTGGAGAGCGTGGTCAGCCAGGATTATCCGCAGTTTCAAGTGGTGTTCGGCGTGCAGAGCCCCGCCGACCCCGCCGCAGCGGTGGTGAGGCGCTTGCAGGCGCGCTATCCGCACAGCGATATCACTTTGGTGATCGACCCCACGCAGCATGGTGCGAACAAGAAAATTGGCAATCTGATCAACATGCTGCCGTCGGCGCGGTATGATCATTTGGTGATTGCTGATAGCGATCTGCACTGCGCACCGGATTATCTGCGCCGCGTGGCCGCCGAGTTTGGCGCTGAGGGCGTAGGGCTGGTCACCACGCTGTATGCCGGTTTGGCCGCGCAGAATTCGCTCGCCGCACGGCTGGGCGCGTGTGCGATCAACCATAGTTTTCTGCCCGGCGCGCTGATGTCGCGCGATTTGGGGCGTGAGGATTGCCTGGGGGCCACGATGGCACTGCGCCGCGAGACGCTGACGCGCATCGGCGGCTTGCAAGCATTGGTGGCGCATCTGGCCGATGACAACGTGCTCGGCCAGTTGGTGCGCGCGGAAGGGCTGAAGATTCGCATCGCCACCACGGTGCCCGCCACCACGGTGCCTGAGGCGAGCCTTGACGCGCTGTTTCGGCATGAACTGCGCTGGTCTCGTACCATTCTTTCGCTGGTGCCGCTGGAATTTGCCGCCTCGGCGATTCAGTATCCGATCTTCTGGGCGTTGCTGGCCGGGGCGATGTTGCTGCCCATCGCCCCGATTTGGTGCGGGGGTGCTATCGTGGCTTTGGCATGGGCCGGGCGGGCGATTGCCGCATCTGGCATTGACTCCGCCCTCGGCTTGGTGGCACAGCGCCGTGCGACAGCCGTACCGATTTTGTTGCTGCCCCTGCGTGACCTCTTGTCGATTGCCATAGTGTTGGCCAGTTACTGGTCTGACACAGTGGAATGGCGCGGGCAGATCATGCATACATCGCCTGACATTGCCTCGACTGAATCACCGCCCACACCTGATGCGTATCCGCGCCCCGAGGGACCATAAAGCCATGATGAAGACCCTGTTTCTGCAGCCGCCCTCGTTTGATGGGTTCGACGGTGGAGCTGGCTCGCGCTATCAGGCGCGTCGTGAGATCAAGAGCTTTTGGTTCCCGACCTGGCTCGCCCAGCCGGCTGCCTTGGTGCCGGGTTCAACCCTGATCGATGCGCCCCCGGCCAAGATCGGCATGGGCCCGGTGATTGAAGCCGCCAAGCAGCATGAGTTGTGCATTATGCACACTTCGACCCCCTCGTTCGGTTCTGACGTGAAGGTTGCCGCCGCGCTGAAGGAAGCCAACCCGAACCTGAAAATCGGCTTCATTGGCGCCAAAGTGGCGGTTGAAGCGCAGAAGAGCCTTGAGCAAGGCCTTCCGGTGGATTTCGTGGCGCGCAACGAATTCGATTTCACCATTCTTGACGTTGCCTCGGGCAAGCCTTGGGCCGAGATTGACGGGATTTCCTATCGCGATGCCGATGGCAACATTGTTCATAACAAGGATCGCGAGATCATTGAGAACATGGACACGCTGCCTTGGGTGTCGGACGTGTATTCGAAGCATCTGCGCATTGAGGATTACTTCATCGGCTATTTGAAGCATCCGTATGTGTCGATCTACACCGGCCGTGGCTGCAAAAGCCGCTGCACGTTCTGCCTGTGGCCGCAGACCGTGGGTGGTCACAACTACCGTGTCCGCTCGCCGGAGAACGTGATTGCCGAGGTGAAGTCGATCATCACCAACCATCCGAGCGTGAAGGAAATTTTCTTCGACGACGATACTTTCACCGACAACCTGCCGCGCGCTGAGGAAATTGCGAAGGGTTTGGGCGCGTTGGGGGTGACGTGGTCGTGCAATGCGAAGGCGAATGTGCCGCGCAAGACGCTTGAAGTGCTGAAGGCAAACGGTTTGCGCTTGCTGCTCGTGGGCTACGAGAGCGGCAATCAGCAGATTTTGCACAACATCAAGAAGGGCCTGCTGATCGAGACGGCGAAGAAGTTCACCAAGGATTGCCACGAACTCGGCATCAAAATCCACGGCACGTTCATCCTCGGCCTGCCCGGCGAGACGCGCGAGACGATTCAGCAGACCATCGAATTCGCCAAAGAAATCAACCCGCACACAATGCAGGTTTCATTGGCAGCGCCGTATCCGGGCACGTTCCTGTATCAGCAGGCGGTGGAAAATGGCTGGCTCGACGTGGAACATGCCGAGCTGATCGATGAAAACGGCGTGCAGATTGCGCCATTGCATTACCCGCATCTGAGCCACACCGAGATTTTTGACAACGTGGAAGTGTTCTACAAAGCGTTCTACTTCCGCACTTCGAAGATTGCCTCGATTGTTGGTGAGATGATCACCAGCCCGCAGATGATGAAGCGTCGTCTGCGTGAGGGTGTGGAGTTCTTCCAGTTCCTGCGCGAGCGCCACGATCAGGCGGCGTGATGCCGCATGTCTCGGCAGGTGATCTTCACGGCCGATGATTTCGGCCTGTCAGAAGCCGTCAACGAGGGCGTTGAACGCGCCCATCGGGACGGTCTTCTGACATCTGCCAGCCTGATGATGGGCGGGGCTGCGGTGGAAGACGCCGTCGCGCGCACCAGGCGCATGCCGCATTTGCGGGTGGGCCTGCATCTGGTGACCATCGAAGGCCCATCTGTGCTGCCGCACCGGGACATTCCGGCGCTGGTGAGCAAGGAGGGACAGTTTCCCTCCGATCAATTATGGCTAGGGTTGCGTTATTTTTTCCTGCCCGAAGTGCGAAATCAGTTGCGGGAGGAAATCCGCGCGCAATTCGCAGCTTTCGCCGCCACCGGCCTCACGCTCAGCCATGCCGATGCGCACAAGCATATGCATCTGCATCCAACAATTGGCGCGATGATGATTGACGCTGGCTGGCAATACGGCTTGCCTGCGATCCGCGTGCCGTGCGAGCCGTCGGATGTGTTGCGGGCGTGTGGCGAAAAGCCGGGGTTTGGCGCGTGGGCGATGCAGAAATGGTGCGCCGTGCTGCGCAGGCAGGCGCAAGCGGCGGGGTTGCGGGTGAATGATGCGGTGTTCGGCCTGTCTTGGAGCGGCGCCTTCACCGAAGACCGCCTGCTGCGCCTCGCCCCACATCTGCCGCGTGGGTTGACCGAGTTGTATTTCCACCCGGCTGCCGGGACGGATGATCTGCTGGAACGGTTGATGCCGACCTATCGCCATGATGCGGAATTGGCCGCACTCACCTCTAAGCGCGCGGTGGCGGCGTTTGCCGGGGTTGAACGGGCTTTGGTCTGAGCCTGGGGCCGGGCAAGGGGTGGCTTCATGCCATCTGCGTTTCAAACTCCGCCGGAGAGGTTACCTCCAGCATCTCCAAATCCTCACTGTGTCGCACTTCGCGGTGCTTGATGCCGGGCGGTTGCACCACATTGTCGCCTGCTTTCAGATGCACCGCGCCGATATCTTCGTATTCGAATTCCACCCAGCCCTTGAGCACATAGACCATTTGGAAATCCAGGCTGTGGGTGTGCCACTCGGGCTTCGGCCCCTCACCGGGCACGGCGCGGATGACATGCGCGCCGATTTTTCCGCTGGATGCTGATTTCACACCAATGTCGCGATAGGCGAAGAAGGCGCGTAAGCCTTGGTCGAAATCAGAGTCTTTGGCGTGAACGACGGTGGTTTTCATCGCATTTCCCCTGTTTTTTCTTAGTCTGCGACAGTCTTGCATCATCCTCAACATCCAAGCATGTCGGGCATCTTCCCGCACTTCCTTGACCCAAGGTGGTTTTTCAGCGACACCCCTGCTCGATTTGCGGCGCAAGCCGACCCATCTCCACCCCCATCCCAGGAGCGGCGCATGCGCGACAAGGGCGAATATCTGTTCACGTCTGAATCGGTCTCAGAAGGCCACCCAGACAAGGTCGCCGACCGGATCAGCGACACCGTGGTTGACGCGTTCCTCGCCGCCGACCCGTACGCCCGCGTGGCATGTGAGACGCTGGTGACGACGAACCGCGTGGTGCTCGCCGGTGAGACGCGCGGGCCGGACACCGTGACCCACGAATACCTCGCCCATCTGGCGCGCTTGGCCATCCGCGATATCGGTTATGACCAGGAAGGCTTCTCCTGGAAGAACGCCGACATTGCCGTGCATCTGCACCCGCAATCCTCCGACATTGCCCAGGGCGTTGACAGCGCTGGCAACAAGGATGAGGGCGCGGGCGATCAGGGCATCATGTTCGG
>CAIZGT010000330.1 GCA_903932545.1 uncultured Rhodospirillales bacterium | reverse complement strand
TGTTTCGCCGGACAACAGCTGGACCCAGGTTCGCGTAAGCCTCGGCAACGATAATTACGGCTCGGTTTACCCAACCTATGGCTTTATTTACGACCGCCCTGACAACGGTGTGTTCGTGCTCAACACCGCCAATCAAGTCCACTTTGACGAAGTTGCTGAGGCTCCGGTTCGATCAATTCGCTGATCACACCAAGCCGAGCGCGCCAAGCAGCGCGCCGGCGCCGAGCAGCCACAGCGGATGTGTTTTTGTGCGCATTAAAATAAGCACGCTACCAGCTGCCAACATCCCAGCGACGATTGAAACGTAGGATGCGCGAACCAACAAAATCCCAGCCGAGGCGATCAGCCCGACCGTGACCGCGTTCAGGCCCGCCTGCACGGTTGCCAGCCACGGCGAGCCTTTCAGCTTGTGCCACAGATTTCCCAAACTATAGGCCAAGATCGCGGGTGGGATCACCAGTGCGCCGGTGGCCACCAAAGCTCCCGGCAATCCGGCGACATACCACCCCACCAAGGTAACCAGCAGCAGATTCGGCCCCGGTGCCGCTTGGGCGAGGGTGAACAAGGTGCTGAAGCTGCGCAGATCCATCCAGTGATGCACCTCCACCACCTCACGCTGGATTTCCGGAATTAACGCGATCACCCCACCAACGGCCACCAGGCCGATCTTGGCGAACAACGCGGCTAGATCGATCAGGTCGTTCACGCCCGTCTCCATTGCGTGACGATGGAAATAGGGACGAGCACCGCCAGCGTGGGCAGCAACGGCAGGCGGAATATGCCCACCGCCACCGCTGCGGCCACAGTGAAGATCAGGCTGCTGACATATTTGCGGCGGAGCATCGGCATCCCAACTTTGAGCGCCAACGCCACCACCAACCCAGAAGCCGCCGCCGACATCCCGCGGATTGCGCCGATTGCAATCGGATTATCCGCCACCTGCACCAGCAACGTGTAAGCGGCAATCACGATGATCATCGGCGCAATCATCAAGCCAAGCACCCCGGCGAGCGAGCCGAGCTTGCCCTGAAACCTTGCACCGATAATAACAGCCATGTTGACGATGTTGGGGCCAGGGACGAACTGACACATCGACAGCGCATCGATAAACTCTTCCTCGCTCAGCCAATGCCGCTGCTCGACCAGCATGCGGCGTGCAAACGGCATGACCCCGCCAAAACCGTTGATGCCGATAGAGAAAAAGCCGAGGAAGATGTCGCGCAAGGCGGGCATCGGGGTGCCGGTTGTCGGCGGCTGTCGGCCAGTCAGCTCAGGCGGTGTTTTCAACATTCTATCCCCGTCATTGCGCGCAGAGCGAAGCAACGCAGGAAGGCTGTCAACTGATTCCTCGGTTGCTGCGGTGCAACGCGGCTCGGGATGGCGATGGATCAGCAACCCCGCGTCACCAACCGCCCGGCCCGCGCCTCGGTCGCGCCCTTGCCGTGAACATAGGCGGATTGACCCGCCACCCAGGTTTCGGCAATCCCCTCAGCGGGCAGCGTTGGCGTGTCGAAATTCGCTGCATCGCGCACGGTGAGCGGGTCGAACAGCACCAGATCGGCGAAGGCTCCGGCGCGGATCACGCCCCGATCCGCCAGCCCGAACACATCCGCGACCCGTCCCGTCATTTTGTGCACGGCGGCCTCGAGCGAGAACAAGCCAAGATCACGGGAATAATGCCCCAGCACTTTCGGGAAAGTTCCCCAAAGGCGCGGATGCGGGAATTGGTCGTGCGGCAATCCGTCCGAGCCCACCATCGCGCGGGGATGCGACAGGATACGCTGCATGTCGGCTTCGTTGATCTGATAATAAATCGCCCCGGCTGGCAGCAGACGGCGGGCGGCCTCAACCTGCGAGAGGTCCCACTCCGCCGCGATATCGGACAGCATCCGCCCAGTGAATTGCGGATATGGCACCGACCACGTGATCTTGATCGGCACGTCTGGGTGCAGCTTCTCAGGCATCAGCACAGTGGAGGAGGCGTTGTAGGGATAGACGTCAAAATCCGTCTTATGCCGCGCCTGCACGGCGTCGATCAGCGCCAGCGTCTCGGTGGAGCGCCCGAAATTCCACGGCATCACACATTTGTGGTGGCTGATCACCACCGGCGCGCCCACCGCTGTGCCGATTTTGAGCGTCTCCTCGATGGAGGCCAGCACGCCGTCGCCCTCGTCGCGCATATGCGTCACGTAAAGCCCGCCGGTTTCACGCAGGGCTTCCGCCACTGCGATCACCTCAGCGGTGGGGGCGGAGTTGGCGGCGGGATAGTAGAGGCCGGTGGAGAAGCCGCTGGCACCTTGGAGCAACGCCTCACGCAGACGGCTCTGCATGTGCGCGGCTTCTTTGTCAGAAGCTGCGCGCGTCAGATCGCCCATCCCGGTCGCGTCCAGCGCCTCAACCCGCAAGGCGGTGTGACCGATAAGGGCCACGGTGTTGACCGGCGCAGGCTCGCGCGCGAGTCGTTCGGCGTAGTCACCGAAGCTGTCGAAGGTGAACCATTCCTCACCGCCGAGCAGATCGAGCGGCGGAATCGGGCGTTGCTTCATCCGCACCGGGCTGATCGAAATGCCGCAATTGCCAACCACCACCGTGGTGACACCCTGACTCATTTTGCACAGCATGCAGGACGGGCCGCAGAGCACGGCGCGATCATCATGCGTGTGCGCGTCGATGAAGCCGGGGGCGAGGACTTTGCCGGTGGCGATAATCTCGCGATCCGCCGACCACGCACTGAGATCGCCGATGGCGGTGATGCGCTCGCCGCTCACCGCCACATCGCCCGAGACGCGGTTGTCTCCGGTGCCGTCGATGATGGTGGCGTCACGGAAAATCAGGTCACATCGCAGGCTCATTTGGCTCTCCATGCGGCGGTTTTGGCAGCGTCCACCGCGCCGGTTTCGGTAAGGGCAACTTTGTAAATGTCCTGCGCGATCTCGCAGGACACCAAGCCGTCTCGCACATCGCGTGCCACCAATTCGGGGTCGCGCGTCGCCGGATCGCCCATGCCGCCAGCACCGGGCAGGTTGAGCAGCAGGTGTTCGCCATCGGGAATGATCTGGAAGCCCTTGGTGCGCAGCAGCGCCCCACTCGCCAACGCAACGCCGCCGGGTGCGCCTTCAAGGCCGCCATCACGGCCTTTCGGCGGGAAGGTGATGCGGTCGAAGATCGCGTTCACCGCGAATTCTAACTCGCCCTTGGTGCCGATTTCCATAATCTGACCAAACCCGCCACGGGTGCGCCCTGCCCCGCCGCTGTCGGGCCGCAGTTCCTTGCGCCAGAACACCAGAGGGGCGACGTTTTCGGTGGCCTCCACTGGCATGGTGCGCACGCCGGATGGGAAAGCCGTCGCGTCCAGCCCATCGCGCGTCCGCCGCGCGCCGGTGCCGCCGGAGTTGAAGGTGATGGTTTCGAAATCCTCCACCACAATCTTGTTCGGTGTGCCCTGCCCGCTTACCGATGAACCGCCGCGCAATGGCGGATTCCACAGGCAGGACGAGCCCTCCGCCACCACGCGGTCGGGGATAATCTGCGCAAGACAGCCCATCATCAAATCCGGCAGCAACTGCCCCACCACATGACGCACCGCCACCGGATACGGGCGCGGCGCGTTGAGGATGCAGCCCTCAGGGATGTTCATGCGGAACGGCTTCAAGCTCGCCCAATTGTTCGGAATCGAGGGTGCCACCACCACCTTGATGCCGAAGCTCGCATAGGCACGGGTATAGGCGGCGGGCACGTTGATGCCACGTTGCGACAGGCCAGAGGTGCCGGTGTAATCGACCTCAATCGCATCGGGCAGGACCGTCATCGCGGCCTTCAGCGTCAGCGGCTTTTCATAGCCGTCGGAGCCGATTTCGTTGTGGTAAATGCCGGGCGTGAGCTTGGCGATCTCGGCCAACGTGGCTTGGCGCGAGGCGGCAAAGATGTGTTCGGCCAACGGGTCGAGGCTATCGAGCTTGAACTCATTCAACATCGCCACCAGCCGCTTCGCCGCCGCGTCATTGCAGGCACACAGCGAATACACGTCACCTTCCAGTTCCACCGGCAGGCGGGAGCCAGCACGGATAAAGTCGAAAAACGTCTCATTCGCCACGCCCTGGCTGAAGCATTTCACGATGGGGATATAAATCCCCTCCTCAAACACCGACCGCGCCTCCGGCCCCATGCCGAGGCCGCCGACATCGATCACATGCGCCGTGTTGGCCAAAAGCCCCACGATAGCCCCGTTGCGGAACACCGGCGAGACCACGGTGAGATCGTGCAGATGGCCTGTGCCGAGCCAAGGGTCGTTGGTGATATAGTGATCGCCCGGTTGCATCGTGACGGCAGGGAATTTCGCCAGGAAATGGCCCACCGCTT
>CAIZGT010000329.1 GCA_903932545.1 uncultured Rhodospirillales bacterium | reverse complement strand
GGATTTTTGATGCTCGCCGTCCTCACAATGGCAGGTGTGGCGATGCGCAATGCCGGGGCGATGAAGAACATCCTGGCGGGCACAATGAACGCCTCCGCCGTTGTGGTGTTCATGTTCTCGCCCGAAGTGGCGTGGCTGCAGGCGGGCATTGTCGCTGTCACCGCGATGGCCGGTGGGCTGGTGGGCGCTTGGCTGCTCAAGCGCGTGAACGAGAAATTGCTGCGCGGTTTCGTGGTGCTGGTCGGCATTGCGTTGACGATTGGCCTGTTTGTGCGGGGTTAACCCAACAATCGCCCAATCACCCGCGCCGTATAATCCACCACCGGGATAATCCGCCCGTAATTGATCCGCGTCGGCCCGATCACCCCAATCGCTCCCACAATCCGCCCCACCCCATTGCGCGCCGGGGCCACCACCATCGACACGCCGGTGTTGCCGAACAACCCGCTTTCAGCACCGATGAAAATCCGCACCCCTTCGGAGCGTTCGGCCAGATCGAGCAGGCGGATCATCGTCTCCTGCGTCTCCAACCGTTCGAACAACTCCTGAATCGCACCCAGCTTGTCGAGTTCCGTCACATCCGCCAGCAGCCGCGCCTGACCGCGCACGATCAACGAGCCACCGCGACCTTCGCCGGTCCAGGTCGCCAATCCGGCCTCCACCACTTGCGAGGCCAGCGCATCCAATTGCGTTCGGTTGGCTGCGATTTCCTCAGCCACCAGAATGCGCAATTCAGCCAAGGGGCGGTTGGCCAGCCGCGCATTGAGGTAATTCCCCGCCTGCTGCAGCGCCGAGGGCGGCACGCCGGGCGGGATTTCAATCACCCGGTTTTCCACCTGCCCATCGCCACCCACCAACACCACCAAGGCGCGACCCGAGCCGAGCGGGACGAATTCGATATGCCGCAACGCCCCATCCGATTTCGGGGCCAACACCATGCCGGCCGCAGCGGACAACCCAGACAAAATCGTCGAAGCCTCTGCCAGCGTGTCTTCCAGCGACCGCCCAGCGGATTCCACCGCCGTGCTGATCGCCTCGCGGTCGTCATCGCCCAACTCACCAAATTGCAGCAGCCCATCAACGAACAGCCGCAGCCCCAGTTCGGTGGGCAGACGACCGGCAGATGTGTGCGGCGAGAACAGCAATCCCGCGTCGGTCAGATCGGCCATCACGTTGCGGATGGTGGCCGGGCTCAACCCCATCGGCAGGCGGCGCGATACGGTGCGGCTGCCCACCGGCTCGCCGGTCTCCACATATTGCTCGACAATCTCACGCAAGATCGCCGCTGAACGGATGTCGAGGCCCGGCGGTTGGCGACCAGGATGCGGGAGCGGCGGGTAATCCATCGTGTGTGGAATGCTCTCTGGAGTGACAGATGAGTATATACCACTAATCCGTCCACGAGAAATCATGCTGCGAGTATGGCCTCCACAATCTGCTGCACCTCGAAAGCCTCAGTGATCGTCGCCAGCCGGTGATGATCACCGCGCGTCATCAGCGCCACCTGCTCCAACTGCCGACGCAGCACCAACGGGCGCATCTTCTCGTTTGGCAGCGCGTCCGGGTCAGCGTGCCATTTGCCGTCGCTGGTCTGGCGCTCGGCAATCGACCAGTCGCATAGCCTGATCGCACCATGTGGGCCGCGCAGGGTCCACACGTTGTGATCATCCTTCGGCACATTGCCCACATTGCCGGTCAAATGCGTCTCCACCCCGCCTGCGGTGAGCAAAGCGCGGATATCGAACTCGGCGCGCACATCGTCGGGATATTGCACAATCACCTCACCCTCAATGCGCAGTCTGCCCAGCAGGCGGCGGCTGAGGAACAGGAAATGCGACACCACTTCGCGCGTGAACCCGCCCTCGGCCCGACGATCCAGCCACGACATCGCATCATGCTGCCACGGGCGCGGCCATTGGCGGAATGCAACATCGATGGTCAGCGTCTCTGGCGTGCCGATATCGGCAGACCAATCCACCAGCTTCGCCACAGCAAACGAAGACGCAAACGGGAAATTCACCCCTATCCGAGCCTCGTGATGCACATCAACAAAACGCTTCGACGCCGCAAGATCCACCGACAGCGGCTTTTCGCAGAACACCGCGCGATCCAGCGCCAGCGCGGTTTCGGCATAACCCAGATGGCTGGCGGGCGGGGAGGCGATATAGACGCAATCCCCCGACGCCATCGCCTGTGCCGCCGTCTCGGAAACCGCCAATCCGGGTAGGGCGGCCGCAAGGCGGGCGGTGGCGGCCGGGTCACGGTCCCACACCCCGGTGATCTGCACGATATCGGCCGCATGGTCGCGCGCGGCGCGAATCAAACGCTCACCCATGATGCCGGCACCGATGACTGCGAGGTTAAGCATGGCGATCTCCTATTCCCACCCAACACTTGCGCAACTTGGCGCCCGCCGCCATAGCCGGGTGCATATCAATATAGGTGAAAATCTCATGCGCCCCTCTGGCCGCACCCCCGAACAACTCCGCCCGGTCTCCATCGTCCCGGGCTTCTCGCACCACGCCGAAGGCAGCGTGATCATCAAAATGGGCGGCACTGAAGTGCTCTGCACCGCCTCTGTTGAAGGCAAAGTGCCGCCGTTCCTGCGCGGCAAGGGCAGCGGCTGGGTCACCGCCGAATACGGCATGTTGCCGCGTGCCACGCACACCCGCGGTGATCGGGAAGCCGCACGTGGCAAGCAATCCGGTCGCACCCAGGAAATCCAGCGCCTGATCGGCCGCTCGCTGCGCGCAGTGACGGATTTGCAGGC
>CAIZGT010000328.1 GCA_903932545.1 uncultured Rhodospirillales bacterium | reverse complement strand
GCCCAGATGTTCCAGATGCAGCAGGATGTGGTCCTTGTTCGGACCAACGCCGCGACCGGCGTTGATTTCCAGCGTCATCGAACGCGAAACCACGTCTCGCGAGGCGAGATCTTTCGCGGTTGGCGCGTAACGCTCCATGAAGCGCTCGCCTTCGGAGTTGGTGAGATAGCCACCTTCGCCGCGTGTACCTTCAGTGATCAAACAGCCCGCCGGGAAGATGCCGGTTGGGTGGAACTGCACGAATTCCATGTCCTGTGTCGGCAAGCCAGCGCGCAAAACCATGCCGCCGCCGTCGCCGGTGCAGGTGTGCGCCGAGGTGCACGATTGGAACGCGCGGCCATAACCGCCGGTGGCGAGCACCACTTGCTGGGCGCGGAAGCGATGGATGGTGCCGTCTTCCAAGCACCACGCCATCACGCCACGGCAAGCGCCTTCTTCATCCATGATCAGGTCGAGCGCGAAGTATTCCACGAAGAACTCAACTTCGTGCTTCAGGCTCTGCTGATACAGCGTGTGCAGAATGGCATGGCCGGTGCGGTCGGCAGCGGCGCAGGCGCGCATGGCTGGCGTTTTGCCGTAATCCTGCATGTGGCCACCAAAGGGCCGCTGGTAGATTTTGCCGTCTACGGTGCGGCTGAATGGAACGCCAAAATGCTCCAGCTCGTAAATCGCGGGCACCGCTTCACGGCACATATATTCGATTGCGTCTTGGTCACCCAACCAGTCCGACCCCTTCACGGTGTCGTACATGTGCCAGCGCCAATCGTCTTCACCCATGTTGCCGAGCGACGCGCCGATGCCGCCTTGGGCGGCAACCGTGTGTGAGCGGGTGGGGAAGACTTTGGTGATGCAGGCGGTTTTGAGGCCGGCCGCGCCCATCCCGAGCGTGGCGCGCAAACCTGCACCGCCAGCGCCAACCACAACCACATCATAGGTGTGGTCGATGACGTTATAGGCACCGATCGAAGGCTTGGAGATCGCGTTCATAATGTCGTCCGTCCCAAAGGGTCGAGGGTAATCAGGCGGAAAGCGCTAGCTTGAGAACGGCCAGGAGAGCCGCGAGGCCGAACAGGCCGACCGTGGCCTTCATCAGCAAAATCGCCAGCATCCGCTGCTTCTCATTGTGCATGTAGTCTTCCATCACGACCTGCAAACCCATCGCCATGTGCTGAAATGTGATCAGCACCAATGCGAGCAGCAGCGTGGCATTCACCGTCTGGCCCGCCCAGGCGGCAACGGCGGCGCGGGGTGCTCCGAGGAGGGCGAACACCGAGAAGATGAACCACAAGGTGAGCGGCACCAAAGCGATGGAGGTGACGCGTTCAGCGAACCAATGTGCGGCACCCGTGTTGGCAGAGCCCAGGCCACGCGCGCGGCCCAGGCCAGAGCGCATGATGGTCTGTGTAGGGGATTTGGTCATGTGCGTGATCCTCAGAGAGCCACGAAGCCGATGATGACGGTCAGCACGGTGAGAACGCCGGTGGCGATCAGCACCAAGCGGCCCGAGGCATGAACCTGTGTGAGTTCAAAACCGTGGCCCATGTCCCAGCGCAGGTGACGCAGACCGCAGCAGAAATGATACCACAATGCCGCCGTCCAGCCGATCATGGCCAGCTTGCCAATCCAGGAATGGATAACAGCGGAGACATTGGCGAATGCCACGTCAGACGTTGCCGCCGCCACCAGCCACCACACCAGCAGCAATGTGCCCACTGAGAGCGCTACGCCGGTGATGCGGTGGAAGATCGACAGCGCGCTGGTGATCTGCGGTTTGTAGATTTGCAAATGCGGGGAGAGCGGCCGGCGGACGGTCTTCCCGTCGGTGGTGCGCGCAATGAATAGCGCTTCACGTACGTCCGTCATCCGATGCGGCTCCTCATGACAAAGCTGCAAGGTGAATACGCCTGCGGTGGGGGAGCGTCAACGCAAGTGCAGCATGCTTCAATGACAGAGCAGAGTGTCACTTCGGATAGACGGGCCACCAGCGGCGTTGGTGGACCACGGGACTCTATGGAACCGCTAACAGCTTCCGCACATTCCCCATATCTGACGATTATTGTGAGGAAATTTCGAAATAATGGAGAAAGTTCAATATGAATAATTATTAATTGATATGATATAGACTTGTATTCGGAAATATCAGAAAGCGTTGCGGGTTGGGCGAGATGTTACAACGCATATGACTGTTATTCATTTGCCATGTGCACGCCAAAAGTTACCGGAGCCCTTTACCATGACAGCCACAACACCGCCGAGTGCAATTCACGTTCAGCCCACAGCAGAAGTTACCGTATGGGATCCGTTGGTCCGTCTCGGCCATTGGGCCTTGGTGGTGGCGTTCAGTATTGCCTTTTTGTCGGCGGATGATGAGGGCGATCCTGGCCAGCTTCACATTTGGGCTGGCTACGCGGTGGCGGGGATTGTGGCGGTGAGGTTGCTATGGGGTGTGATCGGCTCAAAATATGCGCGGTTTTCCAGTTTTGCCGTCGGTCCCGCGGCCGCTATCAGCTATCTGCGCGATTTGTTGAACGGGCGGGCGACACGGCATTTGGGGCACAGCCCGGCCGGTGCGGTGATGGTATTCGCTTTGCTGGCGAGTTTGACCGCCACTGTTGTAACCGGGCTACAAACCTATGGC
>CAIZGT010000327.1 GCA_903932545.1 uncultured Rhodospirillales bacterium | reverse complement strand
TGGAAGATCAGAAGCTGATCGAGAAACACGCCGCAGTCTTGGGGCAGTCGGATCTTGTTGTGAATTGGGTGGTGTTGTCCGGTGCTGCGGCAATGAATGACGGGCTGCTGTCTGGCAGCATCGCTTTTGGCAGCGGCGCGCCGCCGGGCTTAATCCTGCTATGGGACAAAACCCACGGGACCGCCAATGAGGTGGCGGGCCTCGGTGCCATCGCCACGATGCCAACCACGCTCAACACCCGCAACCCTGCGGTGCATTCGGTGGCAGACCTCACGGATGCGGACCGTATCGCAATGCCGTCTGTGAAAATCTCCAACGCCGCCTTGGTGCTCGAAATGCAGGCAGCCAAGCTCTACGGCGCGGAGAATTACGCCAAATTCGACCATCTCACGCTCACCCTTGGCCATCCGGACGCGGCCTTGCAGGTAATGGGCAGTGGCGAGATCAACAGCCATTTCGCCTCCCCGCCATTCGAGCATCTGGAATGGCGCAACAAAGCGGTGCACCCGATTTTGTCCTCGATCGATGTGATGGGCGATGCCTCACTCACCGACGTCTGGACCACACGCAAATTCGCCCAATCCCATGCGATCGCGGTGCAGGCGATGTTTGATGCGATGAGCGAAGCCATTGCGATGATCAACGCCAACAAATCCGCCGCTGCCGATGAATATCTGCGCTTGTCACACGACAAGATTGATCGCGTGACCTTGATGGAGGTGCTGAACGATCCGCACATCATTTACGGCACCACTCCGTTGGGCACGATGGCCTTTGCCAAATTCATGCATCGCAACGGCACGATCAAAACCATGCCCAGCCGGTGGCAAGATCTGTTCTTGCCGGTCGCGCAGTCGTTGTCAGGCAATTAGGAGCAGCACGATGAAACGCCACCTCCTCGCTTTGCTGCTGCTATGGACCACCGCCGCCCACGCCGAACCGCCCCCGATCGAAAACCGCGTTGTTATCGCCACGTTTGGTGGGCTGTTGGGGCGTGCGGTGAAGGAGAATGTGGAACGCTTCACAAAGCCGCTCGGTATCGAGGTTGTGATCGTCGAGAGCGCCTCCGCCGATATTCTCGCCAAGATGCGTGCTCAAAGATCCAAGCCGCAGTTTGATCTCGCATTGCTCAACGATCAAACTTTCGTCGTCGCCAAGGCGCTCGGCTTGATCGAGAAAATCAATCCGGCCGAGGTGCCCAATGCGGCCTTACTCAAGCCCGGCTTGCTCACGCCAGACGGTTACGGCGCGCCTTATGAGATCAACCCCACTGGCTACATTTATCGCCTTGATAAGCTCGCCGAAATCGGCGCGGGGCCGTTGAACACATGGCGCTCGGTAGCTGATCCGAAACTGGCTGGGCGCGTGGTGACTTTTACCTTCGCCAGCTTCTACACCCCCATTTTGATGTGCGGCCTTGAGATTTCAGCGGGCAAGAAACTGCCTGATGAGAGCGAAATCTGGCCGTTCCTCGAATCCATGCACAACAACCGCACCATCGTGGTGGCGCAGCCCAGTCAGGCGGAGGAATTGGCCAAATCTGGTGAAGCTTGGGTCTATCCCGGCACCGCCGAGCGGGCGCTGTTGTTGCGCAATCAGGGGGTGGATGTCGCCTTCACCCCGGCGTCGGATGCGTTGTTGCCGCTGACGAATTACATGGTGCCGGTGCTTGGCGCGCCGCATCCGGTGGCCGCACAACGGGTGTTGAACTGGATTCTGGGCACCGAGATTCAAACTCACTCCGCAGAGATCGGCGCGATTGTGCCGGTGAATGCACAAGTGGCGCTGTCACCAGAACAGAAAGCCCGCCTCGGTTTTCCACCCGATCGCGAGATCCCTGCCTTCCTGCCGATAGATGTGGAAACCCTCAACGACCGCTTTGCTGATCTGACCGAGCATTTCAGCAAAACTATGGCGCAATAGCGTGTCCTATTT
Organism: uncultured Rhodospirillales bacterium; assembly: GCA_903932545.1. Taxonomy (GTDB): domain Bacteria; phylum Pseudomonadota; class Alphaproteobacteria; order Acetobacterales; family Acetobacteraceae; genus CAIQQQ01. Next base: position 4,753 of record CAIZGT010000327.1, on the reverse strand, counting down.
GCGCCTTGACGCTCTCGCCAAGAGCTATGGCGGTGCGCTGGCGCTGGATGGGTTGTCTTTGGAAATCGAGCGCGGCGCGTGCTTGGTGCTCCTGGGCCCGTCCGGTTGCGGCAAAACCACGATCTTGAACTTGGTGGCCGGTTTTCTGCGCCCCGATACCGGGCGAATTGTGCTGGATGGCCAAGACATTACCGCCCTGCCCCCACACCGACGCGATATGGGAATGGTGTTTCAAGACTACGCCTTGTTCCCGCATATGACCCTGCGCGAGAATGTTGGCTTTGGCCTGCGTATGCGCCATGTGGCGCGGGCGGAGCAACTGCAGCGGGTGGACGCCGCCTTGGCCTCGGTTGGGCTGGAGGCCTATGCCGAGCGTACACCCGGTCAACTCTCCGGCGGCCAGCGCCAGCGCGTGGCGTTGGCTCGCGCCCTGGTCATCCGCCCGCGTTTGCTGTTGTTCGACGAACCGTTGTCCAATCTCGACGCGCTGTTGCGTGAGCAGTTGCGCACTGAAATCCGCGCCGTGCTTGATGAGGCAGGCATAACTGCGATTTTTGTGACGCATGACCAATCCGAGGCGCTGGCATTGGCCGATCGGATCGCACTCCTCCGCGCCGGGAAACTCGAACAATTCGGCACGCCGGATGAGTTGTATAACCGCCCCGCCACGCGCTTTGCCGCCAGTTTCATCGGCGGCTGCAATCTGATTGCGCAGGGCGCTGCCACAATCGCTATCCGCCCCCATTGCATGCGGCTCGATCCATCCGGCCCGTTGCAGGCTGTGCTGGAGACAATCGAGTTCCTCGGCCCCAGCACGCGGCTGACGCTGCATGACGCCGCGCAAAAAATTGTGGTCGATCTGGCCACGCCACCAAGTGGCCTGTTTCGCGGGATGAATCTGGGTCTGGGATGGGACGCGGCGCATGCCTGGGTGATTGCACCATGAGGCCATGGCTGCTGCTCCCTGCGGTGATCGCGATGCTGGGTTTGTTCGTCGCCCCTTTGGCCTTTCTGATCGCTGAGAGCCTGCACCGTTTCAGCCTCACCGGCACCGCCAGCGGCGTTACTTTGGTGAACTATTTCAAACTGATAGGGGATGCTTATTATCTCAACCTACTTGGCGAGACATTGAAGCTGGCAAGCGTGGCATCCCTCATCTGCCTTACCCTCGGCACTCCCATCGCCTGGACACTTCGCCTCGCCCGATCCCGCGCACAGGGTCTTATTTTGCTCGGCTTGCTCGCGCCCTTGCTGGTTAGTGTGGTCGTGCGCAGCTTTGGCTGGGTGGTGATCCTGGGGGAATTTGGCCTCGCCAACAGCGCGATGCGGGCAATTGGGATGAATGGTCCCGCAAGCCACCGTACGCATCTCTATACCGAGCCTGCGGTGTTGGCGGGCTTGGTGCAGGTGTTCCTGCCGTTCATGGTTCTGGCGATCTATGGCGCGTTGCAGAAGCTTGATCTGCAACTGATCCGTGCCGCCCGCAACCTTGGCGCAAATCGGGCAAGGGCGTTTCTCGCTGTGTTGCCTTTGAGCATCCCTGGCATGGTGGCGGGGGTGGCCACGGTGTTTGCCCTCACCGCAGGCTCCTACGTGACCGTGGCGGTGCTCGGCGGCAACGGCGTGCGTGTGCTGGCGGTGGTGGCGTATGAGCAGGCGATCAGCGGGATGAACTGGCCACTTGGCTCTGCCATCGGCATGGTGCTGCTGCTCGCCACCACGCTCACGTTGCGCCTGTTCCAAGCCCTCATCGCACGGCTTTGGCCGATGCCCATATGACAGCGCTATACGCCTACTGCGCGCTGATCATCGCCGCTTTGCTGCTGCCGATATTGGTGGTGGTGGCAGGCTCGTTCACGGCAGGTGACACCATCGCCTTCCCGCCACAGGGGTTCAGCCTGCGCTGGTATCGTGAATTTCTTAGCGACCCCGATTTCGTCGCCTCCGCCTGGGTTAGCCTGCGGGTGGCAGTGAGTGTGGCGCTGATCTCAACCGGGCTAGGCACCGCATCGGCGTTGGCGTTGCGATCAGGCTTTCGTGGCCGCAATTGGCTGGAGATGTTTCTGCTGCTGCCACTCGGCATTCCTGCCGTGGTGCTCGGCCTCGCCTTTCTGGTTCTCTACACCCAGATGGGCTTTGGCGGCACGATCGAAGGGATTATCGCGGGCCATGTGGTGTTCACCCTGCCTTTCGTGTTGCGCTTGGTCACGGCAAGCCTCACGCACGCCAACCCGAATTTGGAACGCGCCGCGCAGGGGCTCGGCGCCTCCGGCTGGCGCGTGTTCTGGCATGTAACGCTGCCCGGCATCCGGGCCGGCGTGATCGGCGGTGCAGTGTTCTCCACCATTTTGTCGTTTGACGAGGTGGTGATCTCGCTTTTCCTCTCCGGACCAGACGCAATCACGCTCCCGGTGCGGATTTTCACCTATGTGGACCAATCCCCCGGCCCGCTCGTGCTGGCGGCCGGCACCATGCTGGTGGGATTTGCGGCTCTGGTATTTGCCGCCCTGGAATCCACCGCAACCGTCAGCCGCGCGTTTGGGCTGAGCGACAACGAGGAGAGTTGAGAATGATCACCCTGCAAGAATCCCTGCGCGGCCTGTTCTACGCCCCGTTCTACGCCGCTCTATCGCGCAACGCCTTTGCCGCCGAAGGTGTAGAGGTGCGGTTCGTCTCCAGCCCCGAGCCAAGCAAGGCACTCGACGCGCTGATCAACGGCACCGCTGATATCGGCTGGGGTGGGCCGATGCGGGTGAACGCTGGCTATCGCGACGTGCCGAATGCCGACTTTAAATGCTTTGCCGAAGTGGTGACGAAAGACCCGTTCTTCCTTGTCACCCGTGACGCCAAACCCGCGTTCAACCCCGCCGATCTGATGGGCCTTACGCTTGCCACCGTCAGCGAAGTCCCCACGCCCTGGCTGTGCCTGCAACATGACGTGCGTCTGGCAGGCTGCGACCCCGATCGGATTTGCCGCATCACGGATCGCACCATGGCGCAAAACGTCGCGGCATTGCGGGCGGGTGAGGTCGATGTGGTGCAATTGTTCCAGCCCTATGTGGAGGAACTGGTCGAGGACGGTTTCCACATCTGGTATGCCGCAGCCGAGCGCGGCTTGTGCTCATACACCACGTTGTATTGTCGCGATGCGGTGATGCAGGCCAAACCGGCAGAGTTCGCAGCAATGGTGCGTGGTTTGAACCGCACGCTGCAATGGGTGCATGCCGTGGACGCCACCGCTTTAGCCGAAGCAGCGAAGCCGTATTTCCCCGACGTGCCGATGCCGCGCCTGATCGCCATCATTGCCCGCTACAAGGCGCTCGGCATCTGGGGCCAGTCCCCAATTCTGCCGCGCGCGGGGTATGATCGCCTGCTGAAATCGATGGTCTCCGCAGGCTTCGTCAACCCCGGCGTGCCATATGAAGTGGCGGTGGACAATTCCTTGGCCGAAGCCGCCGTCCGCGCTGGTTAGCGTTTCGGCGGAAACAGCCGCTCGTCTGGAGGGGCAATCTGCGTCACCAGATCGCCCACCAGCACCTTGTTCGGCAGAGGTGCCAGCAATTGTTCGCCCTCATGCAGGCGGGTTGTACAGGCATAGCCGATCTTACCATCAATCAGCATCATGCATTCCTTGCAGGCGTTGGCATTGATGCAGGAATAGCGAAACGCAAGCGATGGGTCGGTGTTTGCACGAATATAGCGCAGACCGTCGAGCACGGTTTGGCCTTGCGTGAATGGCACGTCAAACCGCGCCTCAACCGCAGCCGAACCCGGCGTGCCGCGTTGGATGATTAGGCTACAGATCATCCAACAACTCTTTCTGCGCGGGCAACTTGGCGCGGAGGATGCGGTCCACCAACTCGACCCGCCCGTTTGTAAGCGCGCTGATCTGATTAAGCGTCCACGCCTCGTCTCGCCCCGGAAAATCCTCGCGCTGATGTGCGCCCCGGCTTTCGGTGCGCGCGATCGCGGCGAGCACCACGCTGCGCGCCACCTGCACCATGTTGCGCAGATCGAGCCAATCGATCAGAACAGCATCAAACGGCGCGCCAGATGCCATCGGGGTCGCGCCAATCGCCGCGTCGAGCCTGGCGATTTCGGCAAGGGCCGCTTCGAGCTTCGCCTGAGTGCGAAACGGCCCAACCTTCTCCGCCATCACTGCCTGTAAGTATGAGATGAATGCAGCCGGGTTCTCGCACATCACGGTGGAACGGCTGGCGAGCAGTTCTAGCGTTGGCGTGGCGGCCTGCTCGGTCCAGCGCATGCCGTTTTGCCGCGCATACGCCCCAGCCGTTTGCCCAGCTTTGGCACCAAATGCCAACGCCTCGGTGATGCCGTTGCCAGACAACCGATTGGCCCCGTTTGCGCCGCCCACTGCCTCACCACACACGAACAAACCCGGCACCGCACAGCCTAATTGCGCGTCCACCCGCACCCCGCCCATGTGATAATGCGCAATCGGCGCCACCTCGATCGGGCGCTTGGTTAGATCGATCCCGTTGGCCGCCAGTGTGTCGATCACCGGGCCGAAATTCCGCCGTAGCTCCGCTTCTGGCACATGCTGAAAGCTCAGATACGCACCGCCCGCCGGTGAGCCGCGCCCGGCCTCCACTTCCTTGAAGATCGCATACGTCGCCTGATCGCGGGTGAGCACGTAATGGCCGTCATTGCGCGTCATATTGGCGGCGTAGTTGTGCTCAAACGCCTCCATCTGCCCATTATAGAGCGTGCCGCCGAGCTTGTAGCGGAACGG
>CAIZGT010000326.1 GCA_903932545.1 uncultured Rhodospirillales bacterium | reverse complement strand
CACAATGCCCGCGCCTTCATGGCCGAGAATGGCTGGGAACAACCCTTCTGAATCAAGGCCCGACAACTTGTAGGCATCGGTATGGCAAATCCCGGTCGCCATCACCTCCACCAAAACCTCACCCGCCTTGGGGCCTTCAAGATGAACGGTTTCGATGGTCAGCGGCTGGTTTGCAGCCCAAGCCACGGCAGCGCGAACGTCCATCATCAGTCTCCTCAATCGGTTCCTTCTATATGCGGCGCGGCTCGCGATCCACAATCGCTGAAAGCGGAAACGCCATCATCTCCGCCAACAACGCTGCAACACCTTCGGCCTTCGAGCGCACAATCATCTGCCCACGCGCCACATCGGCGTCACACGCATCACCACACGCGCCCGATGGGTGCAAATCCTGCGTCTGCCAGCCAAACCCCACCGCCGCCCCCTCGGCGCGCAGATAGCGAAACCGCTGCTCAATCCCGATGGAGGCCGGCGCGAAATTGGCCGCCTTGGCCATGTCCACCAAATCGGCGCGAATGGCGAGCATCTGCGAGGTCTCCGACGCACCGCCATGAATGCCGTGCCGGTCTTCAATGTCGCTGAACAATCCCCGCGCCGTGTTCAACCCCGACAGATTGGCCGCCACCGCAAACATCCCCAACCGGACGCGCAAATCCCGCGCCACAATATCCATCACCTGCGGCTGCCCGCCATGGCTGTTGAGCATCACGAATTTGCGCACCCCCGCCCGCGCCACGCTCTCACCGATTTCGGTCCAAATCCGGATCAGCGTCTCCGCCGAGAAGCTGAGCGTGCCGGGAAATTGCAAATGCTCGTTGGATTTGCCAACATGCGTGGCCGGCAGCACCAACACAGAATCCGGCATCAACGCCATTGCCTCGCCCAGCACGCCTTCATTGATATAATCATCCACCCCCACCGGCAGATGCGGCCCGTGCTGCTCGATGGCTGCAACCGGCAGCACGGCGATGGTCGCCTCTGGGTCTAGCCCCTGAAAGTCCGGCCAGCTCAAATCCCGCCAATACCGTGCCATTTCACACGCTCTCCGGCTGATAAGTCCGCATCTTCCCCGGATTGAGCAGCGCATACGGATCAAGCCGCGCCTTCATCGCAGGCTGCCCATCGCCCACTTTTTTATGTCCCGCGCCATCCTCAAGCGTCACCACATGCGGATTGGCCACCGACACCCCACGCGCCTCGAAAAACGCGATTATCTCATTCATCCGCGCCTCGGTCGTGTAGCGCACCACCGGCAAGGCCGAGCACGTCACCCGACCACCGATGCGCAGGAATTCCAGATGCATCATCACCTCCTCCCCAAACGCCGCGCGCATCTCGCCCACCAGATCAAGCGCGCCGTTCGCTGGGAACAAGCACTGCAAATACGTCACGCTCTTATCCGTCCGCAGCACATGCAGCGTGGTGTGGTTCCAGGTGTATTCATAAACCGGCAAACGGCCACCGCTGGCATCATCCGAGGCGATGCAACTCAGTTGGATGCCATCAAACCGCGTCAACGCCTCTCGCCACGCCACCAGCGAGGCCGCCGAGATCATCGCCAGCAGCACATGTTTGCCCGCCGGAATATCCAGGCCCCGGAAATAGCGCGGCAACGGCGCGGCCATCACGCTCAGCAACTTCTTTGCAATCCCCGGCGCTTCCCCCACCGACATCGCGCATTCCGCCGCATCCTCGAAGCGATCGAACACCGCCACGATATCCCGCCACGGCTGCACCGGCGCCATCGCCACCGTGAGCGCGGTGATAATCCCAGTGGTGCCATAAGCATGGTTCACCCCCGCCACCTCCGCCCCCGTCAGCGTGATCACGCGCGGCGTCTCCTCGCAGGAGACCACCCGCGCCGAAATCACATTGCCCGGATCGCGCAACCCACCCCAAGTGATCGAGCCCACGCCCGCACTGCCGCCCGCGATAAACCCGCCGATGGTCGCAGTGCGCTTGGTGGAGGGATGCATCCGCAACTCCCACCCCAGCTTCACGGTGTCCGCGTCAATATCGCTGAGTTTGCGGCCAACCTGCACCGTGAGCAGCCCGCCTTCCAGCGCGATCATCTGATCCAGTGCCGTCATTTCGAGCACCACGCCGCCGTTGAGCGGCACTGCCTGCCCATAATTGCCCGTCCCCCCGCCGCGCACAGTCAGCGGCACGCGATGCTTGGCACACAGAGCAGTGGCGGCAATGACGTCCGCCTCATCGCGTGGGCAGACGATGATATCGGCCGATTTACTGTCCAGAAGCTGCTTCAAAATCGGGCTATACCAATAGAAATCCCGGCTCTTCTGCCGCACCAGCGCGCGCTCAGTGATGCTGGGAATGTCGCCCAATTCCGCTGCGAAATGCTGCCAGTCGGTCATGTGGTCTCCTGCGTTCTGGCAGATGAATTGCATGGCCCATGCCAGTGGAGCCTCACCCTATGCCCAACCTCGGATCATCACCTCGCAATTCCTGGACGGTCTCAGCAGACCATTCTGACCTGCGCCGCCCCATCGTCACGCCCAAGCCGGTCACGCTGCCCGCACAACACCAGGCCATCACGCTCGACCTCGCCCGCACCGCCATCGTGGTAATCGACATGCAGAATGATTTCTGCACCCCCGGCGGCTGGCTCGCCCATATCGGTGTCGATGTCACGCCCACCCAGCGCGCAACCGAAGCTCTGGCCAAGCTCCTGCCAGTGCTGCGCGCGCAATCGGTGCCGATCATCTGGGTCAACTGGGGCAACCGCCCCGACCGCCTCAATCTCAGCCCAGCTCTGCTGCACGTCTATAACGCCGACGGTGCCAGCGTCGGCCTCGGCGACGCGTTGCCGAAATCCGCCGCCGTGCTCGAAAAAGACACTTGGGGCGCCGCGATCATCGATGCTCTGCCAACGGCACCGTCGGACATCCACATCGACAAATTCCGCATGAGCGGCTTCTGGGACACCCCGCTCGACGCCATCTTGCGCAATCTACGCATCGACACCGTGCTGTTCGGCGGCGTGAATGCCGATCAATGTGTCCTCGCCACGCTGATGGACGCGAATTTTGCGGGCTATGACACCATCATGCTGCAAGACTGCTCGGCCACCACCTCACCCGATTATTGCTGGGACGCGACACTGTACAACGTCCGCACCTGCTTTGGCTTCACCCTCAACGGCGCGGATCTGATCGCCGCTTTGGAGACCACGCCATGACCACCGCCATCGCCAAAACCGCGGCCAACTACGAGGCATGGCGCATCAGCCCTGATGACAGCAACCGTTTGGCCATCATCTTCGACCCCGATCGCGACGGCGCCGCCTTCATCGCTGCGGTGGAAATTTTCGACGTTGGCGGCAAAACCCCGCCCAACCAGCACGAAATCGGCCAGGAATTCTTTTACATCCTCGCCGGAGAAGCCCGCGCCGTGGCCGGAGACATCACAGTCGATCTACGCGCCGGTGACAGCCTGCTGCTCAAACCCGGCACCACCCATGCGCTGGAGAACACCGGGGCAGGGCGGCTCTATTGCCTCACCATGATGGTGCCAGATGACCAGTTCACCGCGTTGATCCGCAATGGCGTGCGCGCAGAATTGGAT
>CAIZGT010000325.1 GCA_903932545.1 uncultured Rhodospirillales bacterium | reverse complement strand
GCCGTGAAACATTCCGGAATTTTTGAAGGTTTGCAAGGTGAAACTTTACAGAATATCGTACGTTATGCAGGGGGATATTCTGACAATGCATATAAAGATAAACTAACAGCATACAGACTTACCGGAAAGGAAAAAACTGTTATTGATGTAACAGAAAAGCAAATTTCTAATTTTGCTATAAAATCAGGTGATTCTATTCTGGTATCTACAACTTTAAATAGATTTAATAATAGAGTTGATATAAGGGGCTCAGTTTTACGTCCGGGAGTATATGCTCTTGAACCGGGGTTAACTGTAAAGCAACTGATTTCTAAAGCGGCTGGAGGTCAATCCCCGCTTTGCCACCATCTCCCGCTTGTCCAACGCCGCCGTGCTGGCGCGGCTGCGGATTGATATGGAGGATCGCGGTGGGCGGCTCGAATTGATGTTGCCCTACGCCACGCTGGAGCCGGTGCGTGAGTTGCTGTTGCAGCAATTCATGGGCGAGAAATTCGGCCGTGATTCGATTTGGGAAACCCACTTAGCCGAAGAACTCTGGAACACCGACGTTGATATCGATGTCGTGCTCGACGAGCAGGTGATGCGGCTGTCGGATGTAATGAAACTCCAGCCCGGCAGCCGCATTTTGCTCGGCACCCAGCCGGACAGTATGGTTTTGCTCCGCTGCGGCACCACTGTGTTGTTTGAGGGGCGGGTGGGGCGGCGCAAGAACCGCGTGGCGGTGCGCATTGAGAACCCAGTGATCCGACAGCAGGTGGGGCTATGAGCGAGCTTGGCCTTAACCCCAGCATGGAGCTTGGGCTCGATATCGCGCTGATCGTGCTGCTGGTTGCCACGTTGTTCCACGCCCTGCGCTTGGAACGCGCGCTCGGATTGCTCAAGCGTGATCGCGCGACTCTGGAGGCTTTGGTGGCCAGTTTCGACGCGAGTTCGGCGCAAGCCGAACACGGTATCGCCCAATTGCGCGAGGCAGCAGAAGGGGCTGGGCGGCAATTGTCGCGTGAAATTGAGCGTGGTGGGGCGTTGAAGGCCGATATCATCTTCCTCAATGAACGCGCGGAGCGTTTGGCTGATCGCCTTGAACTCGGTATGCGCAACGCGCGGGCACAGGGGATGGACGCGCCAGCGGAGCCGGTTCTGCGCGCGGTGCGCATGGCGGAGGTTGAAGGCACACAGACGCGCCCCATTCTGCGCAGCCAAGCCGAACGTGACCTGCTCAAGGCGTTGAGGGCGGCGCAATGATGCGGTTGACCATGCCCCGCCTCTTGCCGTTCACCATCGCCATGATGATGGCGCTGCTGCTGGTGAAATCAGGCCATCTCGTATCTGCCGCAACAGCTGAGAGCAAAGCCGCACCGGCGAAATCCGAACCACCTGTAGCCGTACCGCCCGCGCCGATTGTGGCCGAAAAGCCAGCGCCGCCCGCCGAACTGCCGGTGACGGAGAGTGAGCGCACATTGCTCAACGATCTGCGCGAGCGCCGTCGCCAACTGGACAGCCGCGAGGCTGCGCTTGGCGTGCGCGAGACCACGCTGGCCGCCATCACCACTAGGATTGACGTGCGCATGGCGGAGTTGAGCGCGCTGAAATCGCAACTCGAAGCCCTTGAGGCGCAGCGCGCGGCGCGGGATGACGCGAATTGGCGCAGCTTGGTCAAGGTTTACGAGGCGATGAAGCCGCGCGATGCCGCGACGATCTTCAACGATCTTGATCTGCCGGTCCTGTTGGCGGTGTTGGATCGGATGAAAGAGGCCAAGGCCGCCTTGGTGCTGTCGGCGATGCTGCCGGATCGCGCGCGCATGGTCACCGCTGAACTCGCCCAGATGCGCGCGAAAGCCAACACCGTCGCCACCGCGACCGATGCGAAGGCGGGCGGCTGAGATGATCAATTTCTGTCCAGGAGTGCCAAGCCGCCATGAGCATCGATAAGTCGATGAACGTCCTGATTGTGGACGACTACAAAACCATGCTGCGGATTATCCGCAATCTGTTGAAACAAATCGATTTCAACAACGTAGAGGAAGCGGCCGACGGCACCGAGGCGTTGGCCAAGCTGCGTGCCGGGCAATACGGGTTGGTGATCAGCGATTGGAACATGCAGCCGATGACCGGCCTGCAACTGCTCCAAGAGGTACGAAGTGACGCGCGGCTGAAAGCGACACCGTTCATCATGATCACCGCCGAGAGCAAAACCGAGAACGTGGTGGCGGCGAAGCAGGCGGGGGTCTCGAACTACATCGTCAAACCTTTCAACGCTGAGACGTTAAAGGAAAAGATCGAAAAGGTTCTCGGACATGCGTGATCCAAGCACAATTGAGCCACCGCGTTCGGTGCAGGCCGTAGCGCAACGGCTCTCAACAGCCCCGATCGCCTCGCGCGAATTGGTTGAAGATGTGGTGCGATCGGTTTTCAGCACGCTGCATGGCGACCTGTCGGCGAAAGATACTGGATTGTTGGCCGAAGTTGAGGCGCTCGGTCGGACCATCGCCGCCGCCAAGGCCGAGATCGCGGCCTTGCGGGTGGACGATATCACCGCCAGCCACATCCCCTCCGCCACGGACGAGTTGGACGCCATCGTGTCGCACACTGCCGCAGCAACCAATGCGATATTGGAGGTTTGTGAAACCCTCGACGTGCTGGCGGGCAAGCTTGATGGCGATGCTTCGGCCAAGCTCGGGGAGGCCACCACTTGTATTTATGAGGCCTGTAGCTTCCAAGACATCACTGGCCAGCGCATCAGCAAAGTGGTGATCACGCTAAAAACCATTGAGACCAAAGTGGCGCATATCCTTGCGGCCTTCAGTGATCCGAACGCATTGGCGGATGCCGAACCAGCCTGCGCTGTCGGAGATGAAGCGGCCCTGCTCAACGGCCCGCAACTGCCGATGACGGCGATGGATCAGTCCGACATCGACAAATTATTGGCGAGTTTTGAGTGAGGCGGTGCATCACCGCATGTCTGTGGCTGCTGTTGTGCGCCGCTTCAGCCCGCGCACAGGCGCTCGTGCCGATTGCGGTTCGCTTTGGCGAGCATCCCGGCTTTGGCCGTGTTGTGATCGACGCCGATCACGGTGAGGCTTTGGAGATCGCCCAGCAGGGTGATGCGCTGGTGATCAGCATGCCCGGCGCGGAGCCGCACAAGCAGGGCAAGTTGCCGCGCAATGTGGTTGATGTGGCGTGCAGTGCAAATGTTGTCAGCATCACGATGAAGCCGGGGGCGACATTGCGGCGCTCACTGGTCAACCATCATCTGGTGCTGGACATTGTTGATCCGCCCTCGAAGCCGCTGGCCCCCAAGCCGGCGGAGGCGAAGCCCACGCCAGCACCGCCGCCGCTTCAGCCGCAGCCAGCGCGGCGAGAGCAAGCGTCGGCCAAACCGCCCGACATCATCAAACCTGTGATCAGCGCACCCCCCATCGCCGCGGCCAGCGAGCCCGCCGCGCCGGGCGCGTCTCCCGCCAGCTTGCCAGCCCCCCAAGTTAGCGATCCGGCGGCAACCTCTGCCAATTTGGCAGTGGTGCCGGAGTCTGGGCCGGGGCACATGCTGGCAGTCCCCTTCGCGGCTCAGG
>CAIZGT010000324.1 GCA_903932545.1 uncultured Rhodospirillales bacterium | reverse complement strand
TCCACCATCGTCGCCACATCCGGCAAATCTGGCCAGCGGGCTTTGCCGGTTACACCCAGCCCGATCAGTTGGCCGGATTTGAGGAAGGGCAAAGTCGGCGGCAGTGACACCACCGCCAGCGGGATCGTGTTCGACAGCACCGCCTGCATCGCCGGACCCGCACCGCCAAACGGCACATGCGTCATTTGGATGCCCGCCTTGAACTTCAGCAACTCCCCCGACAGATGCGGCGTGGTGCCGATGCCCGCGGAGCCATAGCTCAACGCATTCGGGTCTGCCTTGGCGCGCGCGATCAGATCGGCGATGGATTTGATGCCGGTTTGCGCATTGGTGAAAATGATGTTGGGCGAGGCACCAAGTTCCACCAACGGCGCGAAATCGGCGTGAATGTCATACGGCACTTTCTTATACAGCCCCGGATTGACCACGATTGAGGAACTGTCCACCAGCAGCGTATAACCATCGGGTTCGGCGTGGGCTGCCACACTTGCGCCAATATTGCCGCCCGCCCCGGCGCGATTTTCCACGATGAAGGAGCCGCCCATCTCATCGCCCAAATGCGCTGCCACCACGCGGGCCATGATGTCGGTCGGCCCAGCCGGGGCAAACGGCACGATGATGCGCACCGGCCGCGCCGGATAACCCGCTGCCCGCGTTGCTCGCGTGGCCAACAGCCCAACTCCGGCACCCAACAACGCGCCACGGCGAGTGATGTGGATCATCCAAGACTTCCCTCTAGCGCGATGCTGCGCCTTGTTTTGATCAAGCTATCACAACATGCGAGCCGAGTGTAAGCGGGCTCAAACCTTCTCAATCCCCGCCCGCTCAATCAAATCGCGCCACATCGGCACTTCGGCGTCGATGCGGCGGGCCAGTTCGGCGGGGCCACGGGCGAGCACCTCGTAACCCTCATTGAACAGTGACTTGGCAATTGCAGGGTCACGCAGCACGGATTGGGTGGCGGACACCAGCGGGTCGATAATCGATTGCGGTAAATGTGCCGGGCCGACCATCGAGATGAAGGTCTCGGTGACGAAATCGGGGAAGCCCAGTTCGATCATCGTTGGCGTGTTCGGCAAATTCGGTGAGCGTTTGGCGCTCGTCACCGCCAGCGGCACCAACTGCCCGGCGGCGATGAAGGGCAAGGTGGTTTGCATCGAAACGCAGCCAATCGGCGTGGTGTTCTGCAACACTGCCTGCACCGCCGGGCCACCGCCAGGATAGGGCACATGGGTGAGCGACACCCCGGCGCGCAGCTTGAGCAATTCCACCGACAAATGCGGCGGTGTGCCGATTCCGGCACTGGAGAAACTCAGCGCCGTCGGGTCCGCCTTGGCGCGGGCCAACAATTCGGCAAAAGATTTAAGCCCGGTGGCGGGGTTGGTGAAGATCAGATTGGGCGATGTGGCGAGTTCCACCAACGGGGTGAAATCCTTCACGGCGTCATATGGTTTGCGCTTGTAGAGGCTCGGGTTGATCACAAAGGCGCTGGTGTGCACCAACAGCATCGTGCCGTCCGGCTCAGCGCGGGCAACAAGGTTGCAGGCGATATTCCCCGCAGCACCGGGGCGGTTCTCGGCGATGAACGTGCCGGTGAGCCGCTCCCCCAAATGCCCGGCCAGCAAGCGCGCCAGCACATCGGCCGGGCCGCCGGGGGCAAAGCCGGTGATAATCTTCACCGTGCG
>CAIZGT010000323.1 GCA_903932545.1 uncultured Rhodospirillales bacterium | reverse complement strand
GCGGTGGTGATCAACAGCTTTACGTGATGTCGGCCACGGGTGGCGGTGCGAAGCGGATTAGCTTCGGTAACGGCCGTTACGGCACGCCAGTTTGGAGTCCTCGCGGTGATTTGATCGCCTTCACCAAATTGAATGCAGGCACCTTTGCCATCGGCGTGATGCGCCCCGATGGCTCGGGTGAGCGTATTTTGTCAGAAAGCTTCTATGTCGAAGGCCCAACTTTCGCCCCGAACGGCCGCGTGATCATGTTCTGGCGTGAGACTCCGGCGCGTGACAATCGCGGCAGTGGTTTCAGCGCTCGCTTGGTGTCGATCGACATTACCGGCTTCAACGAGCGCCAAGTTGCGACTCCAACGGACGCGTCTGAGCCTGCTTGGGGCCCGCTTTTGGCCTAAAATTGGAAAAAGCGTTGCAGACGCGCCACGGCATGGTTGTCATGTGTGGCGCGGATGACACTGTAGCTTGACCGAGTTTGTTCCGCAGCGCTAATTCCGCACGCAGTCAGTGCGGAGCTTCTTCCGAGGTTTCCGCCCGGCTTATTCACGCATCGTCTGGCCCGGCGGGGACATCCCCGGGGGTTCAACTTAGTTTCGCACCTCTCCTCAGGGACGCAAATCGATGAACGTTAAAATTCTCGGCGCTTTCGCCGCCGTGGCCCTGCTGGCCGCTTGCTCTGACAACACCGCTGCCACCAGCGGCAATGGCGCTACGGCCACCAACTCGGGCATCGTTCCGGGCAGCCAGGAAGACCTCGTTGCCAACGTTGGCGACCGCGTGTTCTTCGACCTCGACAAGTCGGCTGTGAAGACGGACGGCAAGGCTACGCTGGATCGTCAGTCCGCTTGGCTCGCCAAGTATGCACAGAACAACGTGCAGCTGGCTGGTAACTGCGATGAGCGCGGCACCGAAGAATACAACATCGCTCTCGGCCAGAAGCGCGCTGCTGCTGCTCGCGACTACCTGGTTGCTAAGGGCGTGGCTTCGACCCGCATCACCACCATCTCGTATGGCAAGGATCGTCCGACCGCTCTGGGTTCGAACGAAGCTGCTTACGCGCAGAACCGCAACGCCATCACCTCGGTTAAGTAATCCCGAGGCGCTTGTGGCGCTGAATGAAAAGCCGGCGGTGGAAACACTGCCGGTTTTTTTGTGGGTGGATGCTTTCCGCGATGCGGGGTTCAACCCGTCATACCGACGCTTTGCGCGATATGACGGGTTGGTGTGGGGATTTGGGAGATCAATTCTCCCTTTGCCAATTTTCTCCTTCATCTCGCCACAGATCGGGCCTATCTGCGGGCGGAAGAGGTGCTGATATGAAATTCACGGTCCTGCCGATTCTTGCCATTGTCTTGCTCGTAACGCCTGCGCTGGCGCAGGTGGAGACGCGTGAGGGGATTGCGTTGCAAAACCAAATCTCCGAGCTGCGCCGCGATATCGACGATATGCGCAGCAACGCACCGCGCAGTTCTGGCGGCAGTTCGTTGGGCAGCAGCCGTCGCGCGTCGTCGTCTGACGACAGCGCCAGCGGCGGCGGCGGGATGACGCCGGAATTGCTGGAACGTATATCGCGTCTGGAAGACTCGGTGCGCCAGATCAATGGCCGCTTGGATGAATTGGCCAACACCCAAAGCCGCAGCCAAGCGGATTTGGCAAAGCAGATTTCGGATCTTCAGTTCCGCCTCGACAACGGCGGCGGTGCATCGGCCCCGCAACCTGCGGCGGCTGCGGCAAAACCAACGCTGCCGGTTGCAACTCCGGCAGCGGCCCCAAGCGCAAGCCCGAGTGCAGCCCCGCGTTCGGCCGATCAATTGCTGCAGGAGGGCAACGCCTCGCTCGCACGGCGCGATTATGCCAGCGCCGAAGCCGATGCGCGGCAAATTCTGGCGGTGAAGGGCAGCCCGAAAGCCTATGACGCGCAGCTGCTGCTCGCGCAATCGCTGTCGGGCCAGCGCAAGCCCGTCGATTCGGCGTTGGCCTATGGCGATCTGTATCAGCGCAACAAGCAAGGGGCCCACGCACAGGATGCGTTGGTGGGCCTAGCCTCCTCGCAGATGGCGTTGGGCGACAACCGCTCGGCCTGTGTGGCTTTGGACTCGCTGAAAAGCCAGTTCCCAACCCCGCGCCAGGACATCGCCCAACGCGCGGCCACGCTGCGCACCAGTGCTGCTTGCCGATAAGCCCCTCAGCGCGGATGAATTCGCCGCCCTGATCGGCGCACTCGGCCCGTTTGAGCCACAGCCCTGCGTGGCCGTGGCGGTGTCGGGTGGGGCAGACAGTTTGGCGACCGCATTGTTGGTGCGCGATTGGGTGCGCGGGCAGGGCGGGATAATCCTTGCTTTCGTGGTCGATCATGGTCTGCGCGCTGAGTCGGCTTCCGAAGCCGTACTCACTTCGCAGCGCCTCGAAGCTATCGGCATCGCGGCGCATCGCATTACCCTTCACGATCTTCGCCGTGGCCCCGCGATGGCCGCGCGCGCACGAGACGCGCGGCATGCGGCGTTGGAGGCGGCATGTGCCGAGCGCGGCATTCTGCATCTCGTGTTCGGCCATCACGCGGGTGATCAGGCTGAGACAATTTGCATGCGCCTGCTAGCCCAAAGCGGCCCGCACGGCCTGGCGGGGATGGCGGCGCTGGTCGAGACCGCGCTGGTCCGTCGTCTGCGCCCCTTGCTGTCCACCTCACCCGAGCGGTTGCGGGCCACTTTGCAAGCGGCGGGCGTGCAATGGGTGGAAGATCCGTCCAATCGCGATCCGACCCAGCAACGCGCGCGCTTGCGGGCGCTGCGGGCGCAAAATGCCGCACCGGATGTGGCGACGTATGCGCTGCTCCGCGCCGCCCAGGCGCGGGGTATGGCGCGGGCGGAGGATGAGCAGGCGGTGGCCGCAGAATTGGCAGCGGTGGCTGGCATTTATCCGCAGGGTTTTGCGATCATCGCCGCAGACACGCTTTCCGCCTCAGCACTGGCTGCGCTGGTGGCGCTGATCGGCGGAAGGGCGCGGCCTGTTGCATCGCATCGGCTGACCGCGCTGGCGGCCGGTTTGCGTCCGGCCACCATCGGTGGCGTGCGGATCACTGCCGCAGGACGCTTTGGCTCTGGCTGGCTGCTGGTGCGTGAGGCGGCGGCGGTAGCCGAGCCGATGCCGGCACAGCCGGGCGCGCTCTGGGATGGCCGGTTTCGCCTTACCGCATCCACCCCGGCCGACGCGCAAATCGGTGCTTGGGGCGATGACGCGCCACGCAAGCGTGGTGATCAGCCCGCAGCCGCATTGCGCGCTCTGCCAGTTCTGCGCCTGGATGGGGCGGTGATCAGCGTCAATCCAGCGCAAATGCACGAATTTACGTTCTCACCTGCGTGTGTCGCCGCACCGGCGCGGTTTTTCCCGTTGCCGAGCGTGTGATGAAAGAGTGAGGATAGCGTCCGACCTGGGGGATGCACTTTGCACAGCGGCATCCTATGTAGTCTGATGATACGGGTGTCACGTTGAGGGGTGTGCCACCTGAAGGCCCACAAACTGGGCAAAATTCGAATGGCCACACAGGCCGGGGAATGAAATGAGCAATTTTGGACGTAATCTCGCCCTCTGGGTCATCATCGCGCTGCTGCTCGTGGTGCTGTTCAACCTGTTCCAACCAGGTTCGAACCGCCCGGCGGCCGCCCCAGTGGCGTATTCCGACTTTATCAGCGAGGTGAACGGCGGCCGGGTGCGTGATGTCACCATCATGGGCCGCACCGTCACCGGGCAATTGTCGGATGGTCGCAGCTTCCAGACATACACACCGGAAGACCCGACCTTGGTGTCGCGCCTGACCGATAAGGGCGTGCGCGTGGTCGCCAAGCCAGAGGACAGCGATACCAATCCGCTGATCCATTATCTGTTGTCGTGGTTCCCGATGCTGCTGCTGATCGGCGTGTGGATTTTCTTCATGCGCCAGATGCAAGGCGGCGGTGGCCGCGCGATGGGTTTCGGCAAATCCCGCGCTCGCCTGCTCACCGAAAAGCAGGGCCGTGTTACGTTTGAAGACGTGGCTGGTATCGATGAAGCCAAGAGCGAGCTTCAGGAAATTGTTGAATTCCTGAAGGACCCGCAAAAGTTTCAACGCTTGGGTGGCAAAATTCCGAAGGGCGTGCTGCTCGTCGGCCCGCCCGGCACCGGCAAAACCTTGCTCGCGCGCGCAATTGCGGGTGAGGCGAACGTGCCGTTCTTCACCATCTCGGGCTCCGACTTCGTGGAAATGTTCGTCGGTGTCGGCGCATCCCGCGTGCGTGACATGTTCGAGCAGGGCAAGAAAAACGCGCCGTGCATCATCTTTATCGACGAAATCGACGCAGTCGGTCGCCATCGTGGTGCGGGCCTTGGCGGTGGCAATGATGAGCGTGAACAGACCCTCAACCAGATGCTCGTTGAGATGGATGGGTTTGAGAGCAATGAGGGCGTGATCCTGATTGCCGCCACCAACCGCCCTGACGTGCTCGACCCTGCGCTGCTGCGTCCGGGCCGGTTTGACCGTCAGGTTGTGGTGCCGAACCCGGATGTG
>CAIZGT010000322.1 GCA_903932545.1 uncultured Rhodospirillales bacterium | reverse complement strand
CGATTGGCCGAGCAGGTAAGTGTGGACGGCGTGGCAGGCATTGAGGCGAATATTTCCTGCCCCAATATAGAGGAGGATGGTCGCGCGTTTGCGATGCAGGCTTCCTCCACCGAAGCGGTGGTGAAGCGACTGCGCGTGGCGACCAATTTGCCGCTTTGGGTCAAGCTGACCCCCAATGTCGGTGACATTGCCGAGATCGCACGTGCCGCAGAGGCGGCGGGGGCGGATGCATTGGTGGTGGCCAACACGATTCTGGCGATGTCGATTGATCTGCGCAGCTTCCGCCCCTCCTTGGGCAATGTGCTGGGCGGATTGTCTGGCCCGGCGATCAAGCCGATCGTGCTGCGGCAAGTGTTCCAATGCGCGCGTGCGGTGCGGCTGCCGATCATCGGCTGCGGCGGGATTTCCACCGCGGATGACGCGGCGGAATATATGCTGGCCGGGGCGAGTGCGGTACAGGTCGGCACCGCGACGTTTCGAAATTCAATAACGATGCTTGGCGTAATCGACGGCCTCGCGCAGTTCTGTGCCGAGCGCGGCATCAAGCGCGTGGCGGAGTTAACCGGGGCGGTGAAGATCGGTTCAGAGGCTCCGGCACAGGTCGATATGTCGTGAGCAATGAGCAACCATTGGCGCAGGCGCTGTTCGCTGAACTCCGACGGATTGGCGATGATGGCGTGGGCATCACTCGCATCTGCTACGGCCCGCAAGAGAACGCCGCGTTCGATCTGATCGAGGCCACCGCCCGCGCGCATGGCCTGCACACCGAGCGCGACGCAGCGGCCAGCCTTGTTGTCACTCTTGCGGGCGAAGATGCCGCCCTGCCCGCTTTGGCCTGCGGCTCGCATCTCGATTCGGTGCCGCAAGGTGGGAATTTTGATGGTGCAGCGGGGGTGGTGGCCGGACTACTGGCGCTCATCCGGCTCAAGCAAGATCACATCAAGCTCCCTCGCAGCCTCAAACTCTTTGCCTTGCGCGGTGAAGAAAGTGCCGCGTTCGGACTGGCCTATACCGGCTCATCCGCCCTATTCGGCCTGCTCAGCCAGGATGATCTTGCTATTCCGCATGCCAGCACGGGCCGCTCATTGCGTAACTCTTTGCGTGAGGTCGGCGCTGATATTGCGCGCATTGAACGCGGCGAGCGGCTGATCGACCCGGCCTCGCTGTGTGGCTGGGTGGAGTTGCATATCGAGCAAGGCCCGGTTCTGGTGGCGCGCAAGTTGCCACTGGCGGTGGTGACCGGAATTCGCGGCAATGTGCGGCATCGTCGCGTGGTTTGCATCGGCGAGGCCGGGCATTCTGGCGCGGTGCCGCGATGGTTGCGCCATGACGCGATGTTCGCTGTGGCCGATCTGCTGCACCGCATGGAGCAGCACTGGCAATCGGCCTTGGCGCAAGGCCACGATTTGGTTGTCACCACCGGCGTGCTCGGCACTGATCCCTCCGAGCACGCGATCGCGCGTATCCCCGGCAAAGTGAGTTTTTCATTTGAAATCCGCAGTCAAAGTGAGGCCACTATTTCGGCCTTCCATGCGTTGTTCGCCGAGGAATGCGACCGCGTCGCCGAGGAGCGTGGAGTGAAATTCGATCTTGGTCGCCGGGTGGATACTGCCCCCGCGGAGATGGACCCGGCCCTCATCACCATTATGCGCAGCGCCATCCGTAACAACGGCCTTGAAGACGAGCCGATGGCAAGTGGCGCTGGCCATGACTCGGCCGTGTTTGCCAATGCTGGTATTCCAAGCGTGATGCTGTTTGTGCGCAACGAGAATGGCTCCCACAATCCGCATGAGGCGATGGATATCGAGGATTTCATGCTCGGCGCGGAGGTTTTACGCCGATGCCTGATCGAGGGAGCAACCAGATTATGACACGCATCACCATAAGCCAGCCCGATGACTGGCACGTTCATTTGCGTGACGACGCGATGATGCAAGCGGTGCTGCCCTACACAGCGGCGCAATTCGGTCGCGCGATTATCATGCCCAACCTCGTCCCTCCGGTCACCACCGCGGCTATGGCCGCCACCTATCGCGACCGCATCCTGGCAGCGCGTCCGGAAGGCTCAAACTTTCAACCGCTGATGACGTGTTATCTGACCAACACCACCGACCCCGATGATATTGAGCGCGGTTATCGCGACGGCATCTGGGTTGCGGCCAAGCTTTACCCTTCGGGCGCGACAACGAACTCGCATCACGGCGTGACGGATATCAACGCGATTCATAGCGT
>CAIZGT010000321.1 GCA_903932545.1 uncultured Rhodospirillales bacterium | reverse complement strand
GAATACCGCCGCCGCGACCTTGCGGATGATTTGGGCTGCGATGTTTGCGCGGTTTGGGATGTTCGGCGTGGCACCCGTGCGGCAGGGGGCGACGGCGAATTGGTGCGGTGCGATTTTCTGTCGTATCGACGCTCTGCTGGCGCGATATCAAGCCGGGACGCTGCGCAGCCTTGCGGCTCGACGCGTGGTGCAGCCGGGGCGGAAAATCGTCAACCGGCCCGCACTGCGGATGCCGCGCAAATGGGCTTGGCTGGTGATCACCGGGAAGCATCATGCGGCGGCGTATGGGTCTCAGCTTCAGCATGTGTTGGCGCGGCCGGATATGGCCGAGTTGCTCGAAGTGTCAGCCCAGGCGCGGCGGATTCTGCGGCCATTGTGCCGGGCATTGGCGGTGGAATTGCCGTGGGTGGCCGACAAGGTTGCGACAGAACGCGGCGTGACTCGGCGGCGGAGGCGAAAGCCCCGCGCCAAGCCGGAGCCGTTTCGGATTCCTCTGCCAAGGGGCGTGCTGACGGCGGCGCGACGGCAAGGTTTTGGAAAAATGCGTTAAGGGTTGGCGCGAAGATCCGACCAAATTGTTCCGGTCTGTGATCGAAATAACACCGCCATTGCAGGCGAGTTGGCGGCATCGCGCTGGATTGCTGCGCTTTGCTTGCAATGACGGGTGACTGGCGCTGTGCCTTAGCTCGCCGCGATCACCAAACGCTGCGCCACGCGCACGCGGCCGATCAATGGCAGCAGCGGCTTCATTTCCGGCCCATGCTCCTCGCCGGTGAGTGCCAGACGCAGCGGCATGTAGAGGGTTTTGCCGCGGCGATCGGTGGCGGCTTTGAGCGCGTTGGTCCAGTCCGACCATGTTGAATCATTCCACGGCTCCGCGGGGAGGAGTTCGAGGGCTTTGCGGAGGTAATCACCCTCGCCCTCAATCACCGGCGGCACGATGGTGCCGGCGACGACATCCCAATAGCCGCGCGCCTCGTTGAGCAGATCAAGATTGCCGCGCACGGCGAGCCAGAAGGCTTCGGTGGCCCCGGTTGGCAAGCGGGATTGGACATCGGCAAAATTGAGCTTGTGCAGCAGTTTGCGGTTCAGCGCCATCAACTGCGTGAGGTCGAAGCGGGCGGAGGAGGCGGAGAATTTCTTGAAGTCGAAGATTTTGGACTGGTCGTGCAGCGAGAGCAATTGCGGATCAGCGGACGAGCCGAGGGCGGCGAGATAGGCGATGATTGCACCGGGTTCGATGCCATCGTTGCGCAAAGAGCGGAGCGAGATGGAATCGGTGCGCTTGGAAAGCTTCTGGCCATCGCCTGCGGTCAGCAGCGGCACATGCGCGAAGCCGATGCGATTCGGGTTGGCACCCAGGGCTGCGATGATGTCGATCTGCACGCCGGTGTTGGTGATGTGATCCTCGCCGCGGATGACATGGGTGATGCCCTTGTCGAGGTCATCCACCACCGAGGTGAAGGTGTAGAGCGGGGAGCCATCGGCGCGGATCAGCACCGGATCGGAAATCGCGGTGAGCTTCACCTCGCGCTTGCCGGAGACGAGATCGTTCCAGACGACGGGGGTGTTGGAGAGTTTGAAGCGCCAATAGGGGGTTTTGCCGCTGGCGATGGCGCGCTCGTATTGCTCTTGCGTGAGGCTGAGCATGGCGCGGTCGTAGATGGGGGCGAGACCGCGCTTTTGGCGCTGATCACGCTTGGCGGCGAGTTCGGCCTCCGACTCGAAACACGGGTAGAGGCGGCCGGATTTTTTCAGCTTCTCAGCGGCTTCGTCATACATCGCCAGCCGGTCGGATTGGCGGAACATGTCGTCCCATTCCAGGCCGAGCCAGTGCAGATCATGCTCGATGGCGGCGGCGAATTCGGGGGTGCCGCGTGAGACGTCGGTGTCATCCAGACGCAGCAGGAATTTGCCGCCCATCTTGCGGGCGAAGAGGTAGTTCAGCAAAGCGGGGCGCGCGTTGCCGGCATGGAGATAGCCGGTGGGGGACGGCGCGAAACGGACAACAACGCTCACGTGAAATCCTCGTCGTTCTCGCCTTCGTCGATATCGTCGAAGGCGGAGTCATCATCATTATCTTCGTCGGCCGCATCGCCGCGCGGGTCGAGCGCCCGCCAATTGCGCTCTTCACCGCGCGCGCGGGCGGCGGCGAAATCTGCGAGGTCAGCCTCGGCACGCCAAGTTGCATCGCCACCGTCAACCACATAGGCGTCTTCGCCGAAGGAGCGCCAGAGTTGGATCACCTCTTCGCCGGTGGTGCCGGGCGCGCGGCAGCGTTCGACGCTGTCGCGAACGTAGCGGCGGGCGAATTCGTTGGCTTGCATCAGGGTGGGGAAGCCGGGGATTTCCTCGACAATGTCGTCATCATCCATCTCGGCCCCGGAGAGGTCGATGATGCGCACCTTCCAACCGCCCTCGGGGGCGAAGAGTTGCGGCACGATGGTTTCGGTCATGCGTGAGTGCTCAAGTGATCAGGGCGGTGAAGCCGTTGGTGATGGGATAGCGACGATCCCGGCCGAAGGCGCGGGGCGTGATCTTCACGCCGGGCGGGGCTTGGCGACGTTTGTACTCCGCGCGGTCCAGCATGCGCCAGACCCGCAGCACCGTGGCGCGGTCATGGCCGACTCCCACCAGCGCATCTACCGATTGCTCGCCCTCGATCAGTCCGGCCAGAATCGCATCGAGTTCATCGTATGGCGGCAGGCTGTCTTGGTCGGTTTGGTTCGGTTTGAGTTCGGCCGATGGCGGCTTGGTGATGACGCGCGCGGGCATGACCGGGCCATGCGGTCCCATGGTGCTGGCGGGGATATGCGCGTTGCGCCAGACGCAGAGTTCGAAGACGAGGGTTTTATAGACGTCCTTCAACACGGAATAGCCGCCACACATGTCGCCATAGAGTGTGGCGTAGCCCACCGACATCTCGCTTTTGTTGCCGGTGGTGAGCACCATGTGACCGAGCTTGTTGGAGATCGCCATCAAAATCAGCCCACGCGCGCGGGATTGGATGTTCTCCTCGGTGATATCGGCCTGACGGCCCTCGAACACCGGAGCCAGCGCCGCGCCAAACGCGTCCATCGCGGGCGTGATCGAGACGGTCTCACAGGAGATGCCGAGCAGGCGGGCGCATTCAGCGGCATCGTCCAGACTGTCTTGGCTGGTGTAGGGGCTGGGCAGCATGAAGGTGCGCACCTTCTCGGGGCCGAGTGCGTCCACCGCCACCGCAGCGGAAAGGGCAGAATCGATGCCGCCGGAGAGGCCGAGGATCACGCCGGGGAAGCGGTTCTTGCCGACGTAATCCGCAAGGCCGAGCATCATCGCGCGATAGATCGATTCGAGATGTTGTGGATAGGCCACCAGCTTTTGTGGTATGCAAACCAACTTGCCGTCCATCTTCGTCCATTCGGTGGTGACCACGTCGGCCTCGAACAACGGCATTTGAATGGCGAGGCTGCGATCGGGGTTGAGGACGAACGACGCGCCATCGAACACCAGTTCGTCCTGCCCACCGACTTGGGCGGCGAACATGAACGCAAGGCCGGTTTCCACCACGTGGGAGACGGCGAGCGTGATGCGGTCATGGTGTTTGCCGATCTGCCAGGGCGAGGCGTTGATGGCGAGCAGCATTTCTGCCCCGGATTCGGCGAGGGTTTCGGAGACGGCGGGGAACCACCAATCTTCGCAGATCATCAAGCCCAGGCGGTGGCCGCGGAACACGATGGGGCCAGGCGCGGGGCCGGCATCGAAGACGCGCTTGTCGTCAAAAACGCCATAATTCGGGAGTTCATGCTTGGCACGTTTTGCGGTGATGCGGCCGGCATCGAGGACGAAGGCGGCGTTATAGACGTGGCCGTTCTCCGCCCACGGCCCGCCAAGGATGATGCCGGGGCCGCCATCATTGGTGTCATGCGCGAGTGCTGCGATGGCTTGTTCGCAGGTGGCGAGGAAGGCGGGTTTGCGGACGAGATCCTCCGGCGGATACCCCGCAATCGAGAATTCCGGCGTGACGACGAGATCAGCCCCTTGGGCGGCGGCCTCGGCACGGGCGGCGCGGATCAAGGCGAGATTGGTGGCAATCTGGCCAAGATGCGGGTTGAGCTGGGCGATGGCGATGCGGAGGGTGTTCGACATAGGGGGAAGGTAGTGGGTTTGGGGGAGGTGGGGAAGGTGGCAAGAGATTTAGTGACTAATCATCCACCAAAAAAATTAATAATATCTTGTTTTATTAAAAGTGGAATATTCATAAAATTATATTTTGTCCAAGTTCTATCCATTTATCGTTTTTAAGCATCGTAGATTGAAAAATCCTGTTTTTGATTTTATGCCATTTTTCTTGTAATTTTGAATTTAAGTCTTCCTTCACCCGCACGGCTTCATTACGTTCCATCCATGGGCTGATTCGTATGCCGCTTATTACGCTTACATCAATATTTACCTTATGCAGCCTCTTTTGAAATATTGGCTTGAGCGAAATGACCCGATATTCTCTTTCGTCTCGATACGGGTAACGTTTTATAAATGGAAGATCGTCAACCACATAACCACTCAGATAATTCTCGCCGTTTATTCTAATATATTTTATCTCTTTATATAAAAAATCTTCATTTAGACATTCAACAAAGCGCTTCTTATCAAATGAAATCCGAACTCCAGGCCCCTTATTTTGTTCTGCATAAATTTTCCAATGATGAAATGTTTCAGCCGTCCGCGTAAAACATGACGCACTCATGCGCTCTAACTGTTTTTTATTTTGAAAAAATTCTAAAAATCTTACATCATTCTTATCTTCCCACGACAATGGGTCAGTCAGCGCAAATTTTCCAGTTTTTATAAAATCGATTAGATACTGAAGTTTGGTGTATTTATGTATCGTTTTGATCTCCTTCGATGTTTCATCTATCATCGTGTCTTCCTTAAAGCTGCTAGAGACTAGCGCACCTTATCCCTTGACCAACTGCGTGAAGTCCGACCATTGCTCAACCCGAAATGTCCGAATATCTCGCACCGAGTTCGGCAGCCAAGACAACGCCGTCAGCGCCATGATGGCGGAGAACAGTTTCGCGAGGTCTTCGGAATTGCTCGTGTAAAGGCTGCCCTGCACACGGTTAAAGCCGAATTGCGCGAGGCTATTGCCGATATCGGAATAGGCTTGAGACACCCCCTTGGGGTGGTTCTGCGCGGTGTCTTGCGCCACCAAATCGAACGCAATGGCAAACATCAGCGTTCCCGTGGATCGTCCAGAATATCGCTCAACCGGTAGGCAACTTCTTCACCGGTTTCGACCACGCGCACACGCATCAT
>CAIZGT010000320.1 GCA_903932545.1 uncultured Rhodospirillales bacterium | reverse complement strand
GCGCGCATGGCGCTGGCCGACGTGCTGGCCCCGATCTATGGCGTGATTGCGGAGCCACTTACCAGCGTGCGCCGTGAAATTGCCGATTTTCAGCGGCTTTTTACCCTGCACGAGGACAACATTCGGCTGCGCGAAGAAAACGCCAAGCTGCGGCAATGGCAGGCGGTGGCGCAGGCGCTAGACTCCGAAAATATGGCGCTGAAATCCAATTTGCGCTGGATTCCCGATCCTGCCCCCAACTACATCACCGCCCATGTGGTGGCTGATGCTGGCGGGATTTATGCGCGTGCGGTGCTGCTGTCATCCGGCCCCAATCATAGCGTCACCAAGGGTGAAATCGCCCTCGATGAAGGTGGGCTGGTTGGGCGTGTGACCGAACTCGGTGCCCGCTCGGCGCGCGTGATGCTGATCACCGACATCAACAGTCGTATCCCGGTTATTCTGGAGAATTCGCGCGCCCGTGCGGTGCTTGCCGGCACCAACGGCGTGCGGCCTCGGCTGCTGTTCTGGCCGGAAGGTTCGCCGCCGGTTGAGGGCGAGCGGGTGGTGACAAGCTCTGAAGCCAACGCCTTCCCCGCCGGGTTGCCGGTGGGTGTGGTGCATTACACAACTGGGAAAGTGCCCGAGGTTGAGCCGTTCGCGCAGCTAGACCGCCTGGAAATGGTGCGCTTGTTCGATTACGGCCTGCGCGGTGTGTTGCCGCCGGAAGCGGCGGTAGCAAAGCTCGGGGCAGATTCAAAGAAATGAATTTCGATGTGACCGGCAAATGAGGGCGCAGCGCACCCCCGGTATCCGGCCTCAGCTCAGCATCTGGCGCAGGCTCGACACTGCGGCACGGGTGAGTGTGCCTGCGGTCACTTTGGCGTGGATGCTGCTGTTCATGGCCGCCCCGTTCGGCTTTGCCGGGCAGGCGGAGGTGCAGCGATCGGCTGCGTTGTGCTGTGTGTTCTTCTGGTCACTGTATCGCCCCACCTCGCTGCCGGCGTTCGTGGTGTTCGGGTTGGGCGTGCTGGCTGACCTGCTGAGCTACTCGCCGCCCGGTGTCACTGTTCTGGTCTGGCTGCTGGCGCAGAGCATGGCGCTGCGTTGGCGGCGTTCGCTGGTGCGACTGGGATTCATTCTGGTGTGGTTCTCGTTCATCTCGGTGGCCTGCGGGGCAGCGGTGTTGGAATGGGCGATGACATCACTGCTCAATGTGCGCCTGTTGCCACCTGGTGCGGCCTTCTTTGAAGCGGCGCTGGGTGTGGGGCTGTATCCGATCATCACGGTGGTGCTGACGATGATGCACCAAACTCTGGCTGATCCGGAGGGTGCGTGAAGCGGGACAACAAGCGCGCGACGGTGTTCACCCGTCGCGCATTGCTGATCGGCGGCGCGCAGATTGCGGCCCTGGGCGGGTTGGCGGCGCGGCTGTATCAGGTGCAGGTGGTGGAAGGCGCGCGCTATACCACGCTTGCGGAATCCAACCGCATTTCCTCACGCCTGATTACCCCGCCGCGTGGCCGCTTGCTGGATCGCTTCGGCATCACCTTGGCGGGCAACAAGCGCAACTGGCGTGCCTTGCTGATCCCCGAGCAGACCGCCGATGTTGCTGCAACTCTCGACAATTTCTCCAAGCTGGTGCCGCTCGCCGAGAATGAGCGCGCCCGCATCGATCGCGAAATGCGCCGTCATCGCCGCTTCATCCCGGTGACGATCCGCGACTTTCTGTCGTGGGATGAGATGGCAAGTCTTGAGGTGAATGCGCCGGACTTGCCGGGCATTGTGGTCGATGTCGGCACCACACGGCTCTATCCGTTCGGCCCATCGCTGGCGCATCTGGTGGGTTATGTCGCACCGCCGAACGAGGCGGATCTGGCGCTGGACAACATTCTCGCACTGCCCGGCATGCGGGTGGGGCGTGCTGGGATGGAGAAGGTTCACGACAAGCGGCTGCGCGGCAAGGCGGGCGCTGTGCAGTTGGAGGTCAACGCGGTGGGCCGGGTGATCCGTGAGTTGGATCGTCAGGAAGGCACCCAGGGCCAAGACATCCAACTCACCATTGACGCCGAATTGCAGAAGGCGGTGATCGAACGGCTGGGTGATGAGAGCGCCTCTGCCGTGGTGCTGGACGCCCGCAATGGCGAAGTGCTGGCAATGGCCACCAACCCGTCGTTCGATCCAAGCCTGTTCAACTCTGGCGTCAGTCAGACACAATGGCTGGAATGGACGCGCAACCGACGCGCGCCGCTGATCAACAAAGCAACCTCTGGCCTCTACGCCCCGGGCTCCACTTTCAAGATGGTGGTGGCGATGGCAGCACTTGAGGCCAAGGTGGTGACGTCGTCTGACACAGTGAGTTGCCCCGGCTATCTCGATTTTGGTGACCGCCGCTTTTCGTGTTGGAGTAAGTTCGGCCACGGCACAATGAATTTGCGTGATGGCATCAAGAATTCCTGCGACGTGTATTTCTATGAAGTGGCACGCCGTACCGGCATTGATCGGATCGCGGCCATGGCCAACAAATTTGGCCTCGCGGTGCCGCTCGATATTGAACTGCCCGGCACTCGGTCCGGCTTCATGCCCACCCGCGCTTGGCGGATCGGGCAGGGCAAGGCGTGGAACGTGGGCGATACGATCGTGAGCGGGATCGGCCAGGGCTACATGCAACTCACCCCGCTCTCATTGGCCACGATGGCAGCGCGGATTGCCACGGGGCGGGCGATCCAGCCGCATCTGACGCGCACGATTGATGGCGTGCCACAATCAGGCGCGTCACCTGAGGATTGGCCCGCTTTGGGCGTGTCTGATCGGGCGTTGCATGCCGTGCGCGAGGGCATGTGGGCGGTGGTCAATGAACAAGGTGGTTCGGCACCGTTGGCGCGGCTCGATTTGCCCAACCTGCCCACGGTGCAGATGGCGGGCAAAACCGGATCCGCGCAGGTGCGCAACGTGACGCGTGAGCAGCGCGAGCATGGCTATAAATCCGAAAATCAGGCGTGGGAGTTGCGTCCGAACGCGCTTTTTGTGTGTTTCGCGCCGTATGATCAGCCGCGCTATGCGATGGCGCTGGTGGTGGAGCACGGCAATGCCGGTGCCGCTGCCGCAGCACCGATCGCGCGTGATATCATGCAGGCCGTGCTGACGCATGATCCCTCGGCGCACCGTGAAGCGCCCCAGCGCGTGGCGGATGCAACATGAGCGTCATGGAACGTCGCCTTATCCGCGAAGCCTCGTTCGGGCTGACCGGCAAGCTCTGGCGTATCTCGTGGCTCTATGTGCTGCTGCTGTGCGCACTGGCGAGCGTGGGCTATGCCGCGCTGTATTCAGCGGCGGGCGGAGCGCCTGAGCCGTTTGCCTCCAAACATATTCTGCGCTTCGGCTTCGGTGTGGTGCTGATGCTCTCGATCGCACTCGTGGATATACGCTTTATCGCGAGATTTTCCTGGCTCGGCTATCTGGTGGGCGTGGTGATGCTCGTGCTGGTGCTCAAGATGGGCCATACCGGCAAGGGCGCTGAGCGGTGGATCAATCTCGGCGGCATGCAGTGGCAGCCCAGCGAGTTAATGAAAATTATGCTGGTCCTGGCGCTGGCGCATTGGTTCCACAAGGCGTCGTGGGAACGGATGGGAAATCCCCTGTTCCTGATCCCGCCCGCTTTGGCGGTGCTGGTGCCAGTGGCGCTGATCCTCAAAGAGCCAAATCTCGGCACCGCCGTAATCACTGCCGTGGTGGGAGGGGCTATTTTCTTCGGCGCGGGCATGCGCTGGTGGATGGTGGCGTTGATTGTCGGGTTGGCGGTGCTCGCGCTGCCGATTGCCTATGAGCATCTGCATGACTACCAGCGCGCCCGCATCACCACTTTTCTACATCCCGAAAGCGACCCGCTGGGGGCGGGCTACAACATCATCCAATCCAAAATTGCGCTGGGTTCCGGTGGTATGTGGGGGAAGGGGTATCTGCAAGGAACGCAGAGCCATCTGAACTTTCTGCCAGAAAAGCAGACTGACTTCATCTTCACCCTATTCGCCGAGGAATTTGGGCTGGTCGGCGGTTGGGCGTTGATGGGGCTGCTGGCGACGATTATTTTGGGCGGCTTGGCGATGGCGCTGTTCTGCCGCCATCAGTTCGGCCGCTTGGTGGCGCTCGGCCTGAGCGTGAATTTCTTCATGTATGTGCTGGTCAACATCGCGATGGTAACCGGCGCCATCCCGGTGGGCGGCGTGCCGTTGCCACTGGTCTCGCATGGCGGGACAGCCATGATCACAGTGATGATCGGGATGGGTATATTAATGTCGGTCCACGTCCATCGTGATGTGGAGTTTGTTGAGGATCGCGACGAGATTTAGGCCAAGGCCGCCCAAATTACCCCTTCGTTGCCAACCGTGCCTGTGACTCCTTGATCAGCGCGGTCGCTTTATCCAGCGAATCGAGGATAAGTTTGCCGGCGCGTTGTACCTGAGGATCAGGATGCGTGCTGATGCGTTCTGCCATCATCATGGCAGGGGACAGAACATTGCGCAGTTCATGCCCAAGTTTGCGAGTCGCTTCGTCGTTCATGCCGCTTCTGGCTCCTCGATACCGTAATTGTCCGCACATTGGCCCAGCTTGGGCATAGGTTGAAATCACCTTTTGCTGTTTGGTGCTCATAATATGTCAAAGGTTGACGTGATCGCCTCTACAGACGTATAAGCCGCGCCTCGCGTTCGGCCCATCTCGATGGACTGAACCATGTTTGCTGCCCGTTGCAGCGCCT
>CAIZGT010000319.1 GCA_903932545.1 uncultured Rhodospirillales bacterium | reverse complement strand
CCGAGGCCATGAACGGGATCCGACCATTCTGCACGATATCGCCAGCAAACAGCACACGCTCGGGCAGCACCAGCATCATCATGTCCGACATGGAATGCGCGGGCCCGGCATAGATCAGTTGCAGTAGATGGCCGCCGAGGCGCAATTCGGCTGCCACGCGAAACGCCATGTCGGGCAGCACGATGCGGGTTTGTTCATTCACCCACGGCCCCAGCGCGTCGCGGCGCTGTTGCAGGCGGGCTTGGGCGTTCTCATCATCCAAATTGCCCTCGTCGGTATAGAGCAGCCCCTTTTCCTGGGCGACGATGACGGCGTCGGTTTGATCACGGAAGGGTTGCAGGCCGTAGATGTGATCGGCGTGGTAGTGGCTGATGGTGACGTATTTGATCGGCTTGTCGGTGATTTTGCGGATATGGCGCAGCAATGCGTCGCCCAAGGCTGGGGTGCCGAGCGTATCGAACACCACCACGCCTTCATCGGTGACAACAAACCCTGCGTTGGAGGTGTGGCCCTCGTTGCGCTCATTGGGCACGCCGTAATGGCCGATGACGTAATAAATCGGCGCACCCGGCACTTGCTCAACTTTGATGTCATCAAGCAATGGCGCAAACACTTCGCCTGCTTTGGCCGAGACCAGCATTGCACCGCGCTGCGCACGATGGCGCGTCCAGGACATGCCACCGCAGCCACAGGCACCTGCGAGATCAGGGAGCATAATGTTTGAACCCGTAAGGTGCGAGGATGGCAAAGGCCTCCTCGGATGCGATGAATTCCAACCAAGCCTGCGCCGCCGCCTTGTGCGGGGCATTGGCAGCGATGGCGGCGGCATAAACCGCCTTGGCGTTGTGCTCAGGTGGGATTGTCACATGACTGATTTTGTTGCCAGCCTGCTCCTGAAATATCGCCTCAGAGGTCCAGGTCACACCGGCCTGCACGCTGCCTTGCAGCAGCCAAAGCGGGGTTTGGCGATGGTGGATGCGCGTGAGGATAGTGGTTCCATTGGCCACTTTGTCATCATAGACAGTCTTGGCCAAAGCCTCGCCGCCTGCCTTGACCAGCGCGCCACGAATCTGGGCAGCCACACCTTCCCAAGCCGGATTGGGCATCGCCAGAGCGAGATCGGGCCTGGCGAGATCAGCCAGGGTTGCAATATGCGCGGGGTTGCCCGCTGGCACCATAATGGCCAGATCATTGGTGGCGAACGAGACCACAGGTGCCGCGAGGAAACCCTGCTTGACCCAATTCTCGGATGCACGCTGTTCCGCCATCATCACATCGGGTTTCACCGTGAAGGTGAGATTGCCCGAAGTGATGGTGCCACCATTTTGCAACTGCTTGAGGAGCAAACCCGGCGGCAGGGTTTCGTAAAACACCCTGCCCCGATATTGCGGATGCTTGGCGGCAAACGCTTCGACCAGCTTGCCGTAGGTGAAGAAATTGTTGCCCGAGGCGTAAATCACCAGCGCCGGATCAGACAGGCTGCCGTGGAAATCCACCATTGTGTCCACGGGTGCCACGGTGAACTCAAGGCCCTTGTCCTGCGCGTCATTGTTCGCCACGCCCTGCCAAGGTGGAAACTGCGCTTGCGCGGCGTCCATTTTGCCCGCTGGCGAGTTGGGGGGCACGACGGCATGTGCGGGAAACGCGGCGAGGATAAGGCCTGCACACAGGAGCGCCTTCATCGTGCGTACACGAAGCCAGCAGTTTCTAGCTCCACCAGCGTGCCGACGGCTCCCGGTGTGAGGATTGCGCCAGGGATGAGATGATTGCTGATCTCAGCGCACATCTGCTCATGGCTCAGCTTGTCGGGGTTGATGCCCAGGCCGATGAGCCGCTCGCACTGCTCCCAAATCGCGTTATGACAAACCAGGAACACCGCACCACGGCGCTG
>CAIZGT010000318.1 GCA_903932545.1 uncultured Rhodospirillales bacterium | reverse complement strand
TGTATGAGGTGAAGTTCGGAGCCGCCGCCGAGCGCGTGATCATCCGTGACGTGCAGTTCGACAAAGTGACCGACAAGGCATTGCATGTCGATTTCCAGCGCCTCGCCGCTGGTGAGAAAATCCGCGTGTTCGTGCGCGTTGTGTTCACCAACGAAGCCCTCAGCCCGGGCCTGAAGCGCGGCGCCGTGATGAACGTTGTGCACACCGCCATCGAGTGCATGGTCGATCCGGACAGCGTGCCGGAATTTTTCACCGTGGATTTGACTGGCCTCGAAGTGAACGACAACGTTCGTTGGTCCAACCTCAAAGGCACCGAAGGCGTGACGCACACCAATTCCGACAAGGATTTCGTGATCGCGTCCGTCGCCGGCACCAAGGGCATGGAAGCGGCTGCGGGCGCTGAAGTGGCTGCGGCTCCGGTTAAGGGCAAGGGCAAGGCCGCTCCGGCCAAAGCCGCGCCGAAGAAGTAAGAGGGCTAAGCCGTGCTGCTGTGGGTCGGACTGGGCAACCCTGAGCCCGGCATGGCGAAACAGCGGCACAACATTGGCTTTATGGCGCTCGACGCCATCGCACACCGCCACGGGTTCAGCCCGTGGCGGCAGCGTTTCAAGGGGCTGGTGGCTGAGGGCACAATTGGCGGGGTGAAAATCCTTGGCCTCAAACCCCTCACCTATATGAACCTTTCTGGTGAGTCGGTGCAGGCTGCGCAGTCCTTTTTCAAGCTGAACCCTGCCGACATCACCGCTTTTCACGACGAACTCGACCTCATCGCCTTCAAGGTGCGGGTCAAGAAGGGCGGCGGGGCGGCGGGGCATAACGGGCTGCGTTCGATGGACAAGATGCTGGGCACCCCGGATTACTGGCGCGTACGGCTCGGCATCGGCCATCCAGGCACCAAAGAACGGGTTCACGGCCATGTTTTGGGTGATTTCGCCAAGGTGGAATTGCCTGACTTACAATCGTTGCTTGACGCGCTGGGCGATTGCGCGCCTCTGCTCGCCGCCGGAAAACCCGAAGACTTCATGACGCGCATGGCGCTGCTGACACAGGACACGAAATAATGGGCTTTAATTGCGGCATCGTGGGCCTGCCGAATGTCGGCAAATCCACCCTTTTCAACGCACTCACGGCAACTGTCGCTGCACAGGCGGCGAATTATCCGTTCTGCACCATCGAGCCGAATGTGGGCCGCGTGGCGGTGCCCGACCCTCGTTTGGACATGCTGACCACCCTGGGCAAATCGCAAAAGAAGGTGCCCACCAGCCTCGAATTCGTCGATATCGCGGGCCTTGTGCGCGGCGCATCGAAGGGCGAAGGCCTCGGTAACCAGTTCCTCGGCAATATTCGCGAGGTGGACGCCATTGTTCACGTGTTGCGCTGCTTTGAAGACAGTGACGTGACACATGTTGAAGGCAATGTGGACCCAATCCGCGATGCCGAAACCGTGGAAACCGAGCTGATGCTCGCCGACATGGAAAGCCTGGAAAAACGCCTGCTCGCGGCGCAGAAAAAGGCGCGTGGCGGCGAAAAGGAAAGCGTGGCGCTCGTTGAGCTGATGGAGCCGATCCTCAAAGCGCTCCAAGACGGTAAAATGGCCAGCACCGCCATCGCCCCGGCTGATGTGGAAGCTGCCAAGCGGCTGCAATTGATGACCTCCAAGCCGATTTTGTATGTGTGCAACGTCGAGGAAAGTGCGGCTTCCACCGGCAATGCGTTCTCCGCCCGTGTGGCCGAACGCGCCAAGGCGATGGGGGCGCGGCATGTGGTGGTCTCCGCCGCCATCGAAGCCGAAGTTTCGCAACTTCCCGATGAAGACCGCGCCGAGTTCCTCGAAGGCTTGGGCCTCACCGATTCCGGCCTGGATCGCGTGATCCGTGAGGGATACGCGCTGCTCGGCTTGGTGACGTATTTCACCGTCGGCCCGAAAGAAGCCCGCGCCTGGACGATTATCAAGGGCACCAAAGCCCCACAAGCCGCCGCCGTGATCCACAACGATTTCGAGCGCGGCTTCATCGCGTGTGAGACCACCGCGTACGACGACTTTGTCACCTTCAAGGGCGAACAGGGTGCGAAGGAAGCAGGCAAAGTGCGGGTTGAAGGCAAGGAATACGTGGTCAAAGACGGCGATATCCTCCTGTTTAGGTTTAACGTTTAACCAGCGCCGTCATAGCGAGCGCAGCGTCGCAATCCAGGGATCACACCAGCAGCCTTGCCCTGCATCACCTGGATTGCGACGCTGTACGCGCAATGACAACACAATCCCCCTATTGGCGGCGTAACCTCACGATCTGCTTGGTGGGCTCGTTCACCAACCTCACCGGCATGACCATCCTTCTCCCCTCCCTGCCGGTGTTCGTGGGCGAGTTGGGGGTGCAGGGCGATGCGGCCATCGTGCAGTGGTCGGGCATCGCATACGGCATCTCGTTCCTCGGCGCTGGGATCATGGCGCCGATCTGGGGGCGTGTGGCGGATCTGTATGGCCGCAAGCTGGTGCTGATGCGGGCCTGTCTGGCAC
>CAIZGT010000317.1 GCA_903932545.1 uncultured Rhodospirillales bacterium | reverse complement strand
TCATCGGCACCTTCGAGCACCCCCAGATCGGAGTGGCCATACAGCGCCTTCAACTCCAACACCGGATTGGCGTCACGCTCTGCCGTGGCCGGGTTTACCTGGGTTGCCGGGCAGCGCACGGTGCGCTTGGTCACGCGCAACAGCGCTCCGCCCACCATAATCTCACGCCCGACCCAGTCATTCTCCGCCCAAGCCGGCGCACCACTGAAATAGACATTGGCCCGAAACCGCATTTTGTCTCGTGCCGCTCCCTGCTTCGCCTCAAAGTCAGCGAGGCTGGCAAGGTTGAGCAAGCTCACCACAGGGCTGCGCTGGTCACCAAACACGTAACCGGGAATATGGTGAAAGCGCGGCTGCCCACGCGCCTCATCGCCTAGAAAAATGGTCAGCCACTCCGTCAACGCCGCACGCCCTGCATCTGTTAGCGGGCTCGCGGCGACGTTCGTTCCGTTTGGTGCCAAAATCGTCAGTATCTTGTCGTGGGTATCGAAATGCGAGCGCAGCGCGGCAATGCGCGCATTGGCCATCAAGCACATAAAATTCGTCTTATGCACCCAAGCCGGTGCCGCCGGATCAAACGGCGCGTCCCCTTGCGCCAATGCAAATGCGCGATCCCACGGAATCGCCCCGCCCTTCGCCACGGAGATCTGCTCCAATGCCTCGGGCGATAGGCCTTTCACTGGATAGCGGTAGATATGATCAATGCGCATATTCCGACCCTCGAATTCTCTCACCTGTCTGACGATAGTCGGCGTAGCATCTTGAGTCGCCAGGAATGAATACCCATCATTCGCTTTGTCGGATCGGTGCGCTGCCTAATGAGGGGTGCGCCGACCGGTCGCCTAGAAAGGGACAATACTATGGATATCGAGAAGTTCACCGACCGCGCCAAAGGCTTCCTGCAAGCCGCCCAAACCATCGCCATTCGTGAGTTTCACCAGCAACTCACGCCCGAGCATCTGCTCAAAGCCTTGCTCGATGATGAAGAAGGTGCCGCCACCGGCCTGATCCGCGCGGCTGGCGGTGATGCGGACAACACGCGCACCGCGCTCGCCCTCGAACTCGGCAAACTGCCAAAAGTGCAGGGCAGCGGGGCCGGTCAGCCGCAAATCACCCCACCACTGGTCCGCGTGCTCGACGCAGCCCAGGCCGAGGCCACCAAGGCCGGCGATGAATACGTCGCGCAAGACCGCCTGTTGGTCGCGCTCGCCGCGTCTGACACCGGGGCCGGTCGCGCGCTGAAATCCGGCCAAGTCACCGCCCGCGCGCTGGAAACCGCGCTCGCCGAAATCCGCAAGGGTCGCAAGGTCAACAGCCCCAACGCCGAGGCGAATTTCGACGCACTAAAGAAGTACGCGCGCGATGTCACCGAACTCGCCCGCAACGGCAAGCTCGACCCGGTGATCGGGCGCGACGAAGAAATCCGCCGCGCTATCCAGGTGCTGGCGCGCCGCACCAAAAACAACCCGGTGCTGATCGGTGAGCCCGGCGTCGGCAAAACCGCCATCGTCGAGGGCTTGGCGCTGCGCATCATCAACGGCGACGTCCCTGAAGCCCTGCGCGGCAAGCGCCTGCTTTCACTCGATCTCGGCGCAATGGTGGCCGGTGCCAAATATCGCGGTGAATTCGAGGAGCGCCTCAAAGCCGTGCTCGCCGAGATCGAATCCGCCCAAGGCCAAGTGATCCTCTTCATCGACGAGATGCACACCCTTGTCGGTGCCGGCAAGGCCGATGGCGCGATGGATGCCTCCAACCTCATCAAGCCCGAACTCGCCCGTGGCGCGCTGCATTGTATCGGTGCCACAACGCTCGACGAATATCGCAAGCACGTGGAGAAAGACGCCGCGCTCGCCCGCCGCTTCCAGCCGGTGTTCGTCGGCGAGCCGTCGGTGGAAGACACCATCTCCATCCTGCGTGGCATCAAGGAGAAATACGAACTCCACCACGGCGTGCGAATCACCGACGCCGCGTTGGTCGCCGCCGCCACTTTGTCCAACCGCTACATCGCCGACCGATTCCTGCCCGACAAAGCCATCGACCTGATGGACGAAGCCGCGTCGCGTTTGCGCATGCAGGTGGACAGCAAGCCCGAAGCGCTGGACGAACTC
The DNA here is from genome assembly GCA_903932545.1 of uncultured Rhodospirillales bacterium. Lineage (GTDB taxonomy): Bacteria > Pseudomonadota > Alphaproteobacteria > Acetobacterales > Acetobacteraceae > CAIQQQ01. Next base: position 653 of record CAIZGT010000317.1, on the reverse strand, counting down.
GACCGCCGCGCGCTCCAGCTCAAAATCGAGCGTGAGGCGTTGAAGCGGGAGGAAGATGCCGCCTCGAAGGAGCGTCTGGTCAAACTCGAACACGAACTCGCAGGCATCGAGGAGAAATCCGATGCGATGACGGCAGCATGGAAGGCCGAGAAGGAGAAGCTGGCTGAGGGCCAGAAGCTCAAGGAACAACTGGACGCCGCGCGCCAAGAGGTTGAACTCGCCCAGCGCGCAGGCAACCTGCAAAAGGCGTCCGAACTGCTCTACGGCGTCATCCCCGGCCTCGAATCCCGCCTCACCGCCGCCCAAAGCTCTGGCCAACTCGTCAACGAGGCCGTCACCGAGGAGGGGATCGCCGCCATCGTCAGCCGCTGGACCGGCGTGCCGATGGAGCGGATGCTCGAAGGCGAGCGCGCCAAGCTTCTCCGCATGGAAGACGAACTTCGCCGCCGCGTTGTGGGCCAAGAAGACGCGCTGCGCCACGTTTCCAACGCCGTCCGCCGCGCCCGTGCTGGGTTACAGGATCCGAACCGCCCGATCGGCAGCTTCTTGTTCCTCGGCCCCACCGGCGTCGGCAAAACCGAGCTGACCAAAGCGCTCGCTGAATTCCTGTTCGATGACGACAAAGCCATGCTGCGGATCGACATGAGCGAGTT
>CAIZGT010000316.1 GCA_903932545.1 uncultured Rhodospirillales bacterium | reverse complement strand
GTGACGCGATCGATCGCCACCAGGAGGTAGAGCCTGCCCTCTGCGGTTTGGACTTCGGCAATGTCGATGTGGAAGTAGCCAAGCGGGTAAGTTTTGAACTTGCGTCTGACGGGGGCGGCGCCCTCGACATCCGGCAGTCGGGAGATGCCGTGTCGCTGCAGGCATCGGTGTAACAACGACCGGGTGAGCTGCGGGATAGTCGCTTGGAGGGCATACAAACAATCGTCGAGCGGCAACACCGTGTGCCGCCGAAAAGCGACGACGATTGCCTCGTCCTCCAATGTTAGAACGGTCGATTTGGCCTGCTTTGGCCCGGTCGGCAGGTCGTCGACGGAACTGCGCTGCTTCCACTTGGCGATGGTCTTTTGATTGACGCCATAGCGGCTGGCCAGGGCTCTCAGGCTCTCTTGACTATGCTGTATCGCTCGACGGATTGCCGCTGTCGTCGTGGCGCTGCCGTGGAGAACCTGGCCCATAGTGCGTCCTTCCATTCACGCGAGAAGAGTGCACCATCAAACCCTGGGATCAAACAACCATGACGCCCCGCCTAGCAGTGGGGCGTCTCTCGTTCATGGTAGGCGTTGATGATGCGGAGAGGCGTCGCCATACACAGGTACCATGCAAAGGGGCGCTGAGAGATATTCAACGATTCCATCGCGATACAGGCGGACCGAGACTGTCTCTGTCGACCAGTGTTTCGCATGATCGGCGGAATGAGCCCCTAGTTTCCGGAGCTTGCAGGGCAGTCGCGCAGAGAGAAAACTCAATAAAATCAATTGGTTAGGCGCTGGCGGAGAGGGTTGGAAACGCCGCCGTCGACTTCAAATCTTTGAATCTACTATATATTATCCCCGTCTGCACAGGTGAAATGGTAATTCATGTGTGCAAGAATGTGCAAGTCAAAAAGCCTGCTCTTAGTTGGATGATCGCGCTGAAGGGGAAACTCGGCACAGAAATCTTGATTTAAGAGACGACGCGTTTGCCACCTATCTTATCGACGGAAACTACTCAAACCGATGCGAATCCGATCGAAGAGATTTTGAACAAAACCAGACTGAGCCGGTAAATTTCGAATCTCGCCAGGTGGAATGTTCGTAACAGACGGGTCAAGAGGAATATAGCGGCGGACACACTCTGCCTTCAAATGGGCAAGTGCGGCATCGAGTCTGTCCGATGAGTTGCGATATACGGGCGGCATCATCGAGGAATTTCATGGAGCATAAATACTGTCCATAACCGCCCCATCAGCTGCTTATAGCCTGGCTTGTTGGTTATGCCCGTCGAGTCGACCACCTGAATTGCATACTTGCATCGATCAGCATTCGCGCGAGCCTGCAAAGGGGCAATCTGGCCGATGAAATCGGCAACCGGCATCAGCTGGTTCCGAGGGACCGTATCTAATAATAGCCATGCAGAGTCGTCGGGGCGGGCCCTTGGCTGCAAATCTCTAACCAAAATGTCTTTGTCCTGCAGCTCAACAATTAGCATATATTGGGCCTGGCCATTGGGTAACACCCAACAATACGGCAGTCCAGAGCCGCCGTTACCCTTTACTCTCGCAAGTTCGTTCCGCATTTGGATATTCTGACCAATCATTCCTGCACTTGCGGCCTCAGAGGCGGCGGCATGTTGAATGACCTGCTGCAGGCGGGCTGCGGGCGGCGCATCGCCCTGCGCTGGAAGCCGCTCAAGCACCGCCGCTAACTCGGCGTATTGTGCCGCGAACTTGGCGGCCTCCTCAGATGCTTTTTGTGCGGCAGAAAGGTTAGAAATCTTCGCAGCATCCAACTCCGCCTTTTCCCTGGCCTCCTTTAGCCGCTGGTCTGCTTCTTGAGCTTGCCTAACAAGGCCTTCGACCGCGTTCCCGCGCTCGATAAGGCCAGCGAGCTGGTCGGTATCTTTCACTTCGATCCCGCGCCTGGCGAGTAGCTTAGTCAGTGGTGCCAATTGGCTTGTAAATCGATCTAGTCTGCCGACCAGCAGCGCTTGTTCGCGATCCTTTCGAAGAATTAGCGCCGCAAGAGACAAGAGCAGCAAAAATACAAGTAACACCAGAATTTCAGCAAGAGTGAGGCCAAGAATTACGCCACGTCTATACTCCCGGGAGTCTGAAAGTTTGAATCCAGATGCCATTTATCCCGCCTGTGTTATGTCGACATTGGCCGAAATTGGCGACTGAGGATTAATTCGGGCAACAAGTGCATCAGCCACGTCAGCGAGCGTATTCTGGAGCTTGTGAAGTGCTTGCGTGGACTGCGCAACATCCGCTCCAATTGTTGATCTGGCATTGGCGATCAGCTTCCCATCACGCTCAACTTGGCTGACGATCGTGCCAAACATGCTTGCATAACTCGATAGCTGTACGCTGATGTCTTCAAGTTTGCTTACCGTCCTTGCCACACTGTCCCCGAAGCCGGCCGCCGCTTTCTCCACATCCGTGAACATAGCCACCTCCGTGAGGCGGCTCAGCAAATTATCAAGCGTTTTGGATGACAATTCGAGTGCCGCTTGTCGCTTTCCCCCTGCTTCGGTTGCAGATTCAAGTGCGGTCGCCAGGGCTTCAATACGCAAACGAGCATCTTCAACTTGCTTAGTCAGCAAATCGGCGGGAACATCGACCTCGTCTATCCGGCTTACAAGGCGCTCAATCTCAGTGGCCACTCGATCAGCGTTTGACGCAAGTTTCTCACTTGCCAAATTGTAAGCCTCTCCCGCCGACGATATATGTTCGACGAGTTTGGTCGCGGCGGACGTGAAGCCCGCAGCGGCGTCGCCAACTTGTTGATCCAAAACCTGCTGAGTCCGAAGGGTAAGCGGAGCCGCGGCACCCTCCTTCCCT
>CAIZGT010000315.1 GCA_903932545.1 uncultured Rhodospirillales bacterium | reverse complement strand
TGTTGGCCGATGAGCCAACCGGCAATTTGGATGTGGCAACCTCTGGCCGCGTGTTCGGCGAGCTGCTGCATCTGGTCCGCGATCAGGGCGTGGCCGCCCTGATCGCCACCCACAACCCCGATCTGGCCGCCAAGATGGACCGCCGGGTCACACTTCGCGATGGGTTGGTGGTGCCGCTCTAGGGCGGGATGAGTTTGGGTTGAACCATCACCCTCAATCCGCAACGACATCCGCAATTTTTTAATGCTCACGAAAAATTGTGTGCTGCATTCCAAAAACAAAAAATACCACATGTTCATTGTTTGCAATAAATGATAACGCAGCCTAGTTAAAACAGAGTTGTAAAATATTGTGAAATTTCTCGTTAAATTCACATGAACTCTGTATTAATACAAAATTTGCCCTAGTGCTGATAGATAAGGTAGAAAATGTCAATGAAAAGCCTGAATATTTTGCGTGTATTGGTTGTTGGCAGTATGATGCTTTGTGGTTCTGCGCACGCATTCGCTGCAACTTTTGATTCAATTGCAGTTGATGACGATGCCGCAACGTCGGGTGGCCAAGCTGGTTACGGCGTTGGTGAAGGTAGCTCGGCAGATGAAGCCAAGCGCGAAGCGATGAAGCAGTGCCGTTCAAGCGGCAATCACTCGTGCGAAGTGGCGGTCACGTATCAGCGTTGTGGTGCCTATGCGTCGTCGAAAAAGAATTCCGGCACCGGCACCGGTGAGACTGAAAAAGCCGCAAGCGCAGCCGCGATGGACAATTGTGGCATCAGCGCCTGCCGCCTTGTGGTCGCAGACTGCGTCGGCAAGGAGTGATCTGTTTGCATGCCCAGGGCGGTTGCTCTGGGCATGCACCCGATGAGAGTGTGATGAGTTGGGATTGAACCAACATCACCTGGTCATTGCGGGCGGAGCGCCACAATCCACCGCGATGGATCCCACGCTTCGCTCTGGATGACGGATTGGCGGGTTCAGGCCTCGCGCTTCACAATCTAAACCGCCACTTCCACGCAAACCGGCACGTGGTCAGACCCCTTCTCCCAATCCCGCGCATCGACCAGAATTTGCTGTGACAGCGCGGTGAGATCCGGCGTGGTCCAAATGTGATCAAGCCGCCGACCCCGGTTGGACGCACGCCAATCCTTGTTGCGGTAACTCCACCAGGAATACAGCTTCTCGCTGTCCGGCACGAATTGCCGCACCGCATCGTGCCAGCCTTGCGCTTGCCAATCGAGCAAACCCGCGGTCTCCACCGGCGTATGGCTCACCACGTCAAGCAACTGCTTATGGCTCCAAACATCATGCTCCAACGGCGCGATGTTCAGGTCACCCACCAGCACCGCACGATGCGGCTTGTGTGCGGCGAAGTGGTCCCGCGCATGGGCGATGAAATCGAGCTTATGGCCGAATTTCTCGTTCACCGCCCGGTCCGGCACATCACCGCCCGCCGGGACATAGTAATTGTGGATCGTCACCCCGTTGCTCAACACGCCAGCCAGATGCCGACAATCGGTTTTGCCGCACCAATCCGGCGCATCCAGCCGGGTGATCGGCAGGCGCGAAAGGATCGCCACACCGTTATAGCCCTTCATCCCCCAATGGATTTCATGCCCAAACCCGAGTTCAGCCACTCGATCATGCGGAAAGTCGCTGTCATCCACCTTGGTCTCTTGCAGACACAGCACATCGGGCCGCAACGCCGCGATCAGCATGTGGACCAGCGGCATGCGCAGCCGCAACGAGTTGATGTTCCAGGTGGAGATGCGGAGAGTGCTCATAGAGCATCCATCCCAATTGCAGGGCAGGCTGGCAAGGCCTCGCTTGACGTATGGCGGCGTTTGATTAGCTTCGCGCACAGCTTTCTTCGGGAGAGAAACCACCATGAACCGCCGCATTTTCGGCCTGTTGGCCGCCGCCTTGTTTGTCGTGCCTGTTGCCCCGAAAGCCCAGCCGGTGCAGGTGGGCGCGATTGAGATCCTCTCCGGCCCGAACGCCGCCTATGGCGTGGCGATCAAGGCGGGTCTCGAACTCGCTTTGGACGAGATCAACGCCAAGGGCGTGCTCGGCGGCCGCAAGATCGAGCTGATTGTCGAAGACAGCGCCGGGCAGAAAGAGCAGGCGGTGAACGCCGCGCGCAAGTTAATCGGGCGCGACAAGGTGCTGGCGATTATCGGGCCGACCATTTCGGGTGAGATGTTTGCCGTGGGCCCAGTGACCAATGATCGTAAAATCCCCACGCTCGGCACCTCCACCACAGCCACCGGCATCACCGATATCGGGCCGTATATCTTCCGCACCTC
>CAIZGT010000314.1 GCA_903932545.1 uncultured Rhodospirillales bacterium | reverse complement strand
TGCCTCCCCTCGGCGGCGGTCTTAGCTCAGTTGGTAGAGCGCCAGGTTGTGGTCTTGGATGTCACGGGTTCAAGCCCCGTAGATCGCCCCAGGGGATTTCAATTGCCAACATGATTTGCAGTCGCAGGTGCAAAACGCTCTTGCGGTGTGGCGCGCTTGCTGCATGCTTGCCGTGCCGCACAGACATGGCATTCTGCCGGTCCATGCCATCGGAGTTGGAATCATGACGCGATTTGGTCTGTTCGCCTCAGCTGCCGTGCTGGCGCTGAGCGTGTCTCCCGCTTTTGCCGCCGAAGATATTGTCATCGGCGCGGTCTATCCGCTCACCGGCAATTCCGCCCCTATCGGGCTGGACGCCAAGGCCGCTTACGAAGTGGCTGTTGATATCATCAACGGCACGCATGCCCCGATTCCGATGGTGATGGGCAAAGGCGGCGGTTTGGACAAGCTTGGCGGCGCCAAGATCAAGATCATCTTCGCCGACAGCCAGAACGATCCGCAAAAGGCGCGCGCTGAAGCTGAGCGTTTGATCACGCAGGAGCATGTGGTGGCCATTATCGGCTCCTACACGTCCTCCACCGCCGCCACGATCAGCCAAGTCACTGAGCGTTATGAAATTCCTTATATGTCGGCGGACAACACCTCGCCCACGCTGAGCCAGCGCGGCTTGAAGTGGTTCTTCCGCACCACGCCGAATGACGAAATGTTCAGTGCTGCGATGTTCAAGTTCTTTGCTGAAGAGGGCGAGAAATCCGGCCACAAGGTGAAGTCGGTGGCGCTGTTCCATGAGGACAGCCTGTTTGGCACTGACAGCTCGAACGTGCAGGCCAAGCTTGCCAAGGAAGCAGGCCTCACGATTGCCGCCGATATCAAATATCGCGCCAACTCACCCTCACTGTCCGCAGAGGCTCAGGCGTTAAAGGCGGCGGACGCGGATGCGATTTTGCCGTCATCCTACACGTCTGACTCGATCCTGATCATGAAGTCGATGAACGAGATCGGCTATAAGCCGAAGGCGGTGCTCGCGCAGGCGGCGGGCTTCCAGGAGCTCGCTTTCCTCACCGGAGCGGGACCGTTGGCCGAAGGCGTGATGAGCCGTTCCTCCTTCGCGCTCGACGCCACCAAATCCCGCCCGGCCATTGCGCCGGTGGATGCCCTCTACAAGGCGCATAACAACAAGGATCTCAACGACAACACCTCCCGCGATATCACTGCGCTGGCCGTGTTGGCCGATGCCATCAACCGCTCTGGCACCGGCAAGCCTGAAGATATCCGCAAGGCGCTGGTGGCGACCGACATCAATGGCGCTGACACGATCATGCCATGGGCTGGTGTGAAGTTCGACGAAACCGGGCAAAACGTGCTCGGCACGCCGGTGATCCAGCAGGTCACCGGCGGGGTATATCACACCGTGTGGCCGTTCGAAGTCGCGGTGCAGCCGGTGGTGTGGAGCGTGAAATAATCCCGGCGCGCACGCGATGATGTCCTTTGATGCCATCATGCAGGTTGTCGTCAGCGGCCTGCTGATGGGATTGATTTATGCGCTGGTGGCGGCGGGCCTAAGCCTGATTTTCGGGCTGATGGACGTGGTGAATTTTGCGCATGGCGAGTTGATGATGGTCGCGATGTATGCCGCCTTCACCTTGTGGCAGGTAAGCGGACTGGATCCGATCATCATGCTGCCGCTGGTGGCACTTTTGATGTTCGGGATCGGCATGGCGGTCTATCGCCTGCTGATCTCGCGCGCCTTGGAAGTGCGGTTCAACAAAGGCATGGTGCAGATTTTCGCAACCTTTGGGCTGGCGATCTTCATCCGTGGTTTTGCTCAGTTCCTCTACGGCGGTGAGTTCCGTTCGGTGACAGGCACAGTTTTGGCCAACCGTTCCTGGAACATTGCAGGCGTCTATCTGCCGTTGCCACAATTGGCGGCAGGGCTGATTTGCCTGCTGGCGTTTGGCGTGTTGCTGGTGGTGGGGCGCACCGAGTTTGGCCGCGCCCTGGAAGCCACGCGTGAGGACCGCGAGGCGGTGGCGTTGATCGGCATTGATAAGGATCGCATTTTTGCCCTTGGCTGGGGCTTGGGCGTGGCGACGGTGGGCGTGGCGGGGGTGATGCTGGCTGGCTTCTATTACGTCTCTCCCAATGTTGGCACCAATTTCGCGCTGATTGCCTATGTAACAGTAGCCCTCGGCGGCTTCGGCTCCCTCATCGGCGCATTGGCAGCGGGGGTGCTGATTGGCGAAGTGGAGGCTATCACTGCGCAGTTGCTGGAGCCCTCGCTGAAACAGGTGGGCATGTTCGCGATTTATCTGGCGGTGCTGATGTTCCGGCCACGCGGGCTGTTCGGGAAGATATGATGAGCAACGCCATACTCACCCGCCGCCGCCGTGAAGCAATCCTTGGGGCGGTGATCCTGATCACTTTGATCATCCTCCCGCTGCCGATTCACGATGTCTACACCCGCAACTTGATGATCATCACCTTGCTCTATGCCGGATTGGCGCAGGCATGGAATATTTTGGGCGGCTATTGCGGGCAGATCTCGCTCGGTCATTCGCTATATTTCGGGGTCGGCGCGTACGTCTCAGCGCTGCTGTTCGTCAATCTTGGACTCTCACCGTGGATTGGCATGCTGGCAGCGGGCGGCGTGGCGGGGGTGTTGGCCTTGCTGGTCGGCTGGCCATGTTTCCGACTGTCGGGGCATTATTATGCGATTGCCACCGTTGTGGTGCAGGAGATTGGCTATTTGCTGTTCCTGAACTGGGATTGGATCGGCGGGGCATCGGGTGTCTATATCCCGTTCAAGGGCGAGAGTTGGATCAACCTGCAATTCCGCACCGCCAAACTGCCATATTTTTACGTCACGCTCGGATTTGTCGCGATGACGTGGCTGATTGCGTGGTGGATCGAAGGCTCGAAATGGGGCTTTGCGTGGCGTGCGGTGAAGGATGACGTGGTGGCAGCGCGCAGCCTGGGCGTGCGCATCTTCCCCTCCAAAATGGCCGCTGCTGCGATATCGGGCTTTCTGACCGGACTGGGCGGCGCAATATGGCTTGAACCCAATAGCGGGGATGTGGTCGGGCGCGTTGATACATACGCAAAGACTATTTATTTTGAGAAAAATACCGATTGGGGACCGGTTCCCTGCGATCCGCCCAACCCGAGCGCAATTCCGTCCGGTTATCGCCTAATCCGACAGAGCGAAACATGAAACTCACCAAATCCGCGCGCTCCAAGATCCCCACAAGCAAGTTTGCTGGGCCAAACCGTAGCTTCCCTGTCAATGACAAGGACCACGCCAAGGCGGCCTTGATGGACATCAACTCGGCGCCGGCGTCGGCTAGACCCAAGATACGTGCCAAAGCCAAGGGACTATTGAGCGGCATCAAGTGATTAGCTGTTCGCATTGGGGGCTATTTGATCCCCCTCCCGAAGAATGTGGGTATCCTCACGATACCCTGCGAATGTTCGTTTTTTCTTATTCGGTCGAGACCGAATGGTT
>CAIZGT010000313.1 GCA_903932545.1 uncultured Rhodospirillales bacterium | reverse complement strand
TCTGCTCGGTCCAGACGAAGGGACGGATTTGGAAGGAAACCTCCGCCGCTTCATGGTTCTCAAGCGTGAGAACCGCTGCTTGCTGACCGGGGCTCATGTGGATCGTCACCGGCAAGACGGTCAAGCCTTGCGCGGAGGCCACCGAAGATGTGCCGAGCAGGAGAATGCCAACAACTGTATGCCGGATTGCTCTTGTGGCGGATTTTCCGTGATCACCCATCTGACCGGCCCTTCGAGAACGCTGCACGTAGGCACTCAATAGGTAATGGTTGCGGTGATTGAGTCGTAATAGGCACCAGGTCGAACGAACTGGGCCGCGGGCAACCGGCCATACACCGTGAGGGTTTGGGAATTGCCGCTGCCGGTGCCACCATAAGTATCGGTTCCAACCGTGGTTCCCCAGGGTTGGATATGCTCGGAATCCATATAAAGTGCGTATTTGTAGGTGGTGTCGCCAGCACCTGTCATCATGCGGTTAGCAATTGTGGCCCCCGCGGTGCTTCCGGCATAGAGACCAACACTAAACGGGGTTGTATTCGTGCAGACCACCGAAATTGTTGTTGTGGCATCTTTTTGACTTCCGGTGTAGAGGCCAAAATCGAGACTGCCGACAGAGAAATCGCAACTCGCTTGAACGCTGGCACTGACGCTGAGCGTTGCCGACGACGAGACGGCAGCATACGCAACACCCGGAACCGAACTTGCAGCCAGCACCCCGCAGAGGCTAACGCTCGCCGAAATGGGGTGTGGCCAACGTGTTCGGAAGTTCAGCATCTTCAGAAACTCCATACATTAGAATGTTTTCTAAATTGCGGCAACGATTCAGCTATAGTCTTTGATCTACATCTAATTTCGCCAACCGATTTGCGATGCATTTTGCCATAAATTTTACGAATGGCATGGCGGATGGATGCTGCTTAATAGGACACTGTCGCTGTCACAGTATCGCTGTAACCACCCGGCCTGACATATTGTGCGGCGGCAACGCGGCCATATACGGTCAACGCCTGAGATGCGCCATTGCCGGTGCCGATTGAGGCGTTGGTGCCGATAGTGTTGCCCCAGACATCGTCACGTTCGGCATCGAGATAAAGACCGTATGCCAAGGTGGCGCCGCTTGGGCCTTTCATTTTTCGGTTGGTCACGCTCCCACCGCCGCCTTCACCATCGCCCCCGCCATTGAGCAGGACGTTATAGGGGGTGGTGTTGGTGCAAGTGATAGAGATTGTGGAGGTCGCGTCGGTCTGTAGCCCGGTGTAGGTGCCGAAACTGAGGCTCGTCGCAGCGACGCGGCAGGTGGCTTGCACGGTGGCGGATACGGTAAACGCATTTGTCGCGGTGGACGCAGCGTTGGACGGTTTGACGGCGGGCAAGGCAAGCAACAGCATTGCGATGCAGATTCTCGCAAGAATAGCACTCTTGCGCTTAGACGTAGCCATATCAATCACTCCCGCTGCAGACGCGTGCGAGGGCAGGACGCAACGGGGGAAGTCGAATTTATCGCCTTTCCCCCGCTTCGATTCACGTCTTCGCATCGCTGATCGTCAATAGGGTGGGGGTGGGCCACCATGGTCGACGGGGCTGTTCAATACGTGATGGTGGCGGTGATGGTGTCGCTATAAGCACCAGGCGTGACGTATTGCGCAGCTGGCAGGCGGCCATAAACAGTCAGGCTCTGGGCAGAACCGTTGCCGGTGCCTTCAACCGCGTCAGTATCGACGATGTTGCCCCAGTTGCTGAGATGACCAGAGTCAGTATAGAGCGCGTAATTGAGCGTCGCGCCACCCGTGCCGGCCATCTTGCGCGTGCTGGTGGTCGCCCCGGTTGTGGTGCCCGCACTCAGCCCGACATCGTAGGGCGTGGTGTTGGTGCAGGTAACCGAGATCGTCGAGGAGGCGTCAACTTGGGAGCCGGTATAGGTACCAAAGCTGAGGTTACCCGCTGAAATCAAGCACGTGGCCTGAACGGTGGCCGACACAGTGAAGTTGGAGGTCGCGGTGGCCGCCGCCATTGCCTGCCGTCCGGGCAGAGCAACGGCAAGGAGAGCCAACGCGCCAACGCCAGCAAGAAGTCGGAAATTCGTAGTATAGTGTGCCATTTCCATATCTCCGTTGTTAGGTCATTTTCCGAATGCTCTCGGCGTTATGACAGATATTTTATATGCGACTTTGCTAAAAATTTTAATGGCTATATTTTTAGAGAAACCATTATATAATATTAGCGAATATATTATTAATTGGTCTATTCAAAGATATGTACTTATTTGTCGTTTTGAATGTTGATATCTCTGGTGCGGGCGCAGACGCGCCGGGGCAGACACCGGCGATAGCGCTTCGCCGCTGCGCTTGATCGGGACGGATCACCCGTCGGCGCGACACTCATCTCGTGCGAGAGGGGGCTTCCGCTAGGGAAAATCGGAATACCGCGCCGTCCGCATGGTTCTCTGCCCAGATCGTGCCGCCCATATCGGCAATCGAGCGTTGGCAGATTGACAGGCCAAGCCTGGTGCCCTCTCCGGATGGCTTGGTGGAGAAAAACGATTCAAAAATAAATGGCAGATCGGCCGACGGGATGCCGCCGGCATGATCTTGTACCGAAACGACAACACTTTGCGTGATTGGATCGTGTTGCGCACTGATTGTGACGATGCGATTTTGCAGTGGAATTTTGTCTTTGGCAGCCGCGTACGCGTCGCAAGCATTGGCGACGATGTTGATCAACACCTGCTCGATCAACAATTCTTTGCCAAGCACTTGCGGCAAACCCGGCGGCAAATCGGCCTTGAGTAGCACATTGGCGCGCAACAGGCAGTTCGCCAACAACAGGCGCGAACTGGCGATGGCGTCTTGCAGTGCAATCGGGCCGATTACCCCATCATCGGCGCGACCGAAGCGACGCATATGGTCGAGCAATTGGCCGGTGCGGGAGCCAAGGCTCGCGATAAGGCTAAGTTTTTTGCTCAGCCGGTCCCGCGACTGCGGCAGGCTGCCAAGCAACCCAATCGCATTTTCAGACGCCAAAGTGATCGTCGCCAGTGGCTGGGCCAGTTCATGGGCCAATTCGCCAGCCACTTCGCCAAGCGTTGCAAATTTTGTCACCTGCGCCATTTGGGCCGACACGGCGGAGGCCGCAGTGACATCGGACCATACGGTGCAGACATCCGTCGCCTTTCCTGCCCCCTCAATTCGGCCGATTGCGACGTGGACCCGGCGCAACTTGCGGTCACCAAATTGCATGGTGACGTCCAGCGATGCACGGCCCATCGCCAGCGCCTCCTCCTCTTTTGCCCGCAATTGCGCGAATTGATCGGATCCCAGCTTGGCTTTAATCCGCTCGGAATTGGCCATTTCAGTCGTTGAAAAACCGAATTTTTCAAACACCGAGGGCGAGACATAGACCACCTGCCAGCCACCATCGGGCAGGCGATGCTTGCGGGTGACGACACCGGCCATTGTGTCGATCAGCGATTCTAGTTCGCGCGCGGATTCTCGTTCTCGGCGTTCTGCAGCAGCTTGCACATTGCGCGCCCGAAAAGCTTCGGTTGTCGCCAGATCCAGCGAGACAATCAGCCATGCAACGCCCAAAATGACTGCCTCGATGATGAGCATCGCCATCGCGAAGGTTTCGCTCTCCTGCCGCCATGCCTGAAGCACGTCGGCGGAGGAGTCGAAGGCAGCAACAACCAATGGCTGATGCTTGAGTCTGCGGTAGGAAACATGCCGCATTTCGCCGGTTCGGGGGAGCCGTTCAACGAACTCGGCATGGCTGGCATTGCCGCGCAGAAATTCGGAAAAGGCAGGCTGGGCGGAGGCTGCCGCGTAATCCATTCCATTTTGCAGGGTTGAATCAAAGAATATCCGGCCGTCTTGATGGTATAGCGCCAAATGCCCGAAATGGGTCGAAATCAGTGACGCATAAACGTGCTCAAAGTAGCTGCGCCCAAACCCGCTCGCGATCAGCCCGATCGGTGTTCCATCGTATGCACGGACGCGTCGGACCAGCATGACAAGCGGTTCGTTAACCAAGGCAGCGTTAAAGTCGTCGGTGACCACGAAATCCAAATCCG
>CAIZGT010000312.1 GCA_903932545.1 uncultured Rhodospirillales bacterium | reverse complement strand
CTGGGTCTCCGTCATGACACTGGGCCGAAGCTCACCACCAATTTCACCCGCGAAACCAGCTTCGGCGCCAGACCTATTCCTCTCCCGGTGAGCCTTGACCCGAGTGTCAAGGTCGAGGCTAGTGCGCGGCCGAACACGCCGCCGCGGCCAGTAAGCGCATGAGTTTTGCCATCGACGGTGCGCGGTCCACGGTCGGTGACCAATTTGGCGGCCCGGCCTGTGTATACGAACGAAGTCGCGCGCCGTCACCTCATCGGTCGGGCAATGGATGTCCTGTAGCCGTTTGGCCAGCTTGCGGTTCTGGGATGCATTGCCGACTGCTGGGACATAGGGCAAAGGACAAACTGCCGCCGCGAGACTACTGTTTCACAGAGGATAGGGCGGTTCCCTGGGGAACCGCCCTCCGAACGAATTCGCAATGAGGGCTCAACGGAACGTGTCAACGACTTTGATACAGCCGGGTTCGGAATTTAGGCTAGATAGATTGCCCTCTGTTCATCGCAAATCTCAGCACAGAAAGCAAGGAAGAAAGTCACCTGTGGATTTGTGGACAACGCAAGAAAGGGCGTTGACCACAACCCCACAGGCGCCGCATCAGAACAGAACTCAGATTCTGTTTATTTGAAGAAAGAACCGCTCTATTGCTATCGCGGTGCGAGTTCGCAAGAACCATCGGTTGCCGGGTCAGCTTTCTGCGGAGCCGGTGTCAGCACTGGCGCCGCCGCACTCTGCGGGCAAAAGCCGCGTCGGTGGGGGAGGATTGATCCAGGTTGCGGTGGGTTTTGCTGGCGGTTTTGGAGCACAATTGACGAAGCGCTCCGGATGCTGGCGGCAGGCCCGATCGAGGGTGTGCTGGCGGGCGGCGTAAACCGCGTCGGCTTGGCCAAAGTGAACCTGATCAGGTGTCATAAGACCAATGCCGAGGTGGTGATGATGCTGATTGTACCAGTCGAAATAATAGCGCATGAAGATCCGAGCGTCCTCGATGCAGCCGAAACGCGCGGGAAACTGCGGCTGATATTTCAGGGTCTTGAACTGACTTTCAGAGAACGGGTTGTCGTTCGACGTGTGCGGCCGGCTGTGTGAGCGTGTCACTCCAAGATCGGCAAGCAGCAGCGCAGTCGCTTTCGCCTTCATCGGGCCGCCCCGATCGGCGTGCAGCGTAAGTTGACCGTGGGGAACCTCATGTTTGGCAACTGCATCATCGAAAAGTGGCTTGAAAAGCGCCGCCGTCTCGGCATCGGCGACACACCAGCCCACCACCCGCCGGCTGAAGATGTCGAGAATGACGTAAAGATAGAAATACGTCCATTTCGCAGGCCCCATCAGCTTCGTTATATCCCACGACCAGACCTGGTTTGGTGCGTCGGCCAACAGTTCCGGCTTCTGATAAACCGGGTGGCGCAGCTGAGCACGACGTTCGCAAACTTCCGAGTTCTGTGCCAGAAGGCGATACATGGTGCGGATCGAGCAGTGGTAGATGTCTTGATCAAGCAACGTCGCGTAGATTTCCCCCGGTGCCTGGTCGACGAAAGCTGGCGCGCGCAGCACTCCCAGAACCGCCTGTTGTTGCGGGATAGTCAGCGCCCTTGCCGGACGAGTTCGCGGCCGGGGCGGTACCGCCGGCGCGGCTAGAACAGCGCGCCGACGCTGCACGGTAGCGCGTGAGACCCCAAGCGCTGCACAGGCGAGTGCGGTCATGCGGCCGGCCGGCGCAAGGGCCACAACAGCGGCAGTCAGGGCTCGTCGTCGCTGCTGTCCAGTGGAATCCCCAGCAGCGCAGCCAGATGGGGTGGACGGCCTCAAGGTGCCAAGGTGGGGGTCGTTACAGATTTGGAGAGAGGACCATCCGCTATGAGCGTAACCATGATCGGCCTGGATACCGCGAAGTCCGTATTCCAGGTTCACGGCGTCGACGAGGCTGAAAAAGCCGTGCTCAAGCGCAAACTGCGCAGGAGCGAGTTGCTCCCATTCTTCGAGAAGCAGGAGTCCTGCACCGTTGTTATGGAGGCTTGTGGCGCGGGCCATCACTGGGCGAGGGTCCTGACAGGTCTCGGGCACGAGGTGAAGCTGATCGCCCCCGAAGCGGTAAGGCCTTTCGTAAAGAAGGGAAAGAAGAACGATCCCGCCGACGCTGCGGCACTCTGCATTGTCGGATCCCGGCCTGACACAAAGTTCGTGCCGATCAAGACCTTGGAGCAGCAGGGTATCTTGGCCTTGCATTCGGCCAGATCGCTGCTGTTCAAGCACAAGACGGCAACCGCCAATGCGATGCGGGGCACGGCGACCGAATTCGGTCTTACCGTTCCGAAAGGCATCGACAAACTCGACGAGCTGATAGAGCTTGTCGACGCGGACCAGAGCATTCCGCAAAGAGCACGGCAGGCAATCGAGGAATTGCGGGGCCACTGTGTTGCGATCGCCGGACGCATCGAGAAACTCGACCAGCAGATTGTCGAACATGCGCGGACGGATGAAACCGCACGTCGCCTGGCCACAGTCCCCGGCATCGGGCCGATCACCGCGTCGCTGATT
>CAIZGT010000311.1 GCA_903932545.1 uncultured Rhodospirillales bacterium | reverse complement strand
GACAACAAATGGGCCTACAACGCGATCAAGCAGGTCGGCAATTTTGGTGAGATTTGGAACCGCAACATCGCCGTGTTGGGCGTGCCGCGCGGTATCAACAACATCTGGTCCAAAGGTGGCTTGGTGTATTCGCCGCCGATCCGCTGATCCCGTCTAAGTCGTTTTTGCCAGTGTGAATTCGTCATCCAGGGGCCAAGAGTCGGCCTTCCCCAACTTGGCCCCTGGATTGCTTCGACGTATTCGCGCTGCGCTTTGGCGAGATGACAGACCACGATGCAGGAACTTCGCAATATATGTCCGCCACCACCGATCCCCGCCTGACCAACGCCCGCGTGGCCCCCAAGAAGCGGATGCAATTGTCTTGGTCTGATCCGGTGTTTCGCAATCTGGTGATCCAGGTTGCGATCATTGGCGGGTTGGTGTTGTTCGTTTGGTATCTGGCGCACAACACCATGCACAACATGGAGGTGCAGCACATCGCCACCGGCTTGGCATTTCTGGGCCGCACGGCGGGGATTCCAATTGCGGAATCGTTGATCTCCTATGAGCCATCCACCGACACGTTTGGTCGGGTGATCATTATTGGCATTCTCAACACGCTGAAGATCGCCGTGGCGGGTATCGTGCTCGCAACGATTCTTGGCACGTTGATCGGCATTGGCCGTTTGTCAAAAAACTGGCTGATTGCGCGCTGCACGGCGATTTATGTTGAAGTTATTCGCGACGTGCCGGTGCTGTTGCAATTGCTGCTTTGGTACACATTGCTGCAAGGCCTGCCCGGCCCGCGCCAGTCGCTGCATCTGGGAAGTTGGCTGTTTCTGTCCAATCGCGGACTGAAATTGCCGATTCTGGAGTGGACGGATGCGCATTATTGGGTGCTGGCCGCCTTCGTGCTCGGGCTGATCGGCACGCTGGCCTGGAACCGTGCCGCCAAGCGCAAGCAGGATGACACCGGCATCAAGCCCGCCGTGTGGCCCGCCGCTTTGATGCTGATGATCGGCTTTCCCGCCCTGATCTGGGTGGCACTCGGCTCACCTCTCACCATTGAAATGCCGGTTCTGAAGGGCTTCAACTTCGTCGGCGGCGGCACAATTTCGCCGGAGTATTTCGCGCTCGAAATCGGCCTTGTGCTCTACACTGCCGCTTATATCGCTGAAATCGTGCGCTCCGGCATTCAGGCGGTGCCGCAGGGCCAGTGGGAGGCGGCGGGGGCAATCGGCCTGTCAACCGGGCAAATTCTGCGCTTGGTGGTGTTGCCGCAGGCGGTGCGCGTGGTGATCCCGCCGATGACGAGCCAGTATCTCAACATCACCAAGAACTCCTCGCTCGCGGTGGCGATTGGCTATCAGGATTTGGTGTCGCTGTCGCAAACGACGCTGAACCAAACCGGCCAAGCGATTGAAGGGGTTGGGATTGTGATGGGGGTGTTCCTCGCCATCAGCCTTTCTATCAGCCTGTTTATGAACTGGTATAACGCGCGCATCGCGCTGACGGAGCGTTGAGAGATGGCCACTGAAGCGCGCAGCCGTCCCGCGCCGATCGCCTCGGGCCCGATTGCGTGGGCGCGTGCCAATCTGTTCAACGGCTGGTTCTCCACCGCCATCACGCTGCTTCTTGGCTATCTTGTGCTGCGTCTGGCTATCGGCACCATCACCTGGGGCCTGCTTGACGCGGTGTGGTCCGTGCCGATGGGGGCGAATGGCCACCCCGATCCTGCGGCCTGTCGCGCGGTGCATGGCGAGGGCGCATGTTGGGCCGCTGTGGGCGACAAATGGCATCTCATCCTGTTTGGCCGCTATCCGTTTGACGAGCAATGGCGTCCGGCGATTTGTATCGCGCTGTTTTTGGCACTTTACGTGATGTCGGCGATGCGACGGTTTTGGCGCCGTGAACTGGCGTTCATCTGGGTTGGCATCCTCGCGCTGATCGGCGTTCTGATGTGGGGCGGCGTGCTCGGCCTGCGTTACGTGCCGCAAGATGAGTGGGGCGGGCTGCCGATCACCCTCATCCTCGCCACGTTCGGCCTCGCATTGGCGTTTCCGTTGGCGGTGTTGGTGGCGCTCGGCAGGCGTGCGACGAATTTGCCCGCGGTGAAAACCGTGTGCATCCTCTACGTCGAACTCATTCGCGGCGTGCCGTTGGTGGCGTTGTTGTTTATGGCCAGCGTGATGCTGCCGCTGTTCCTGCCCACCGGCACCAATATCGACAAGCTGCTGCGCGCGCAGATCGCCATTATTTTGTTTGTTGGCGCATATGTGGCCGAAGTGATTCGCGGCGGATTGCAGGCGCTGCCAAAGGGGCAGACCGAGGCGGCGGATGCGTTGGGGCTCACGTATTGGCAAAAGACCTTCAAGATCATCCTGCCGCAGGCGTTGCGGCTGGTGATTCCGCCATTGGTGAACACCTTCATCGGCTTCTTCAAAGACACGTCACTTGTGTTGATTATTGGCATCTTCGACCTGCTCACCTCCGGCAAAGCCGCGATGGCTGACCCGACTTGGCAGGGTGATGCGGCTGAAATCTACGCCATGATGGCCGTTATCTATTTCGCCTTCTGTTACGCCATGTCCACATATTCGCGCGGCTTGGAGGCCCAATTGGGCCGCAGCCGCAATCGCTAAGGGATCAGAACCAGCATGACCGAACCGGCCATCGTCCTCGATAAGGTGAACAAGTGGTACGGCGCTATGCATGTGCTGCGCGACGTGACGCTCAACGTGGCGCAGAAGGAGCGCGTGGTGGTGTGTGGGCCGTCCGGCTCCGGAAAATCCACCATGATCCGCTGCATCAACCGCCTGGAGGTGCATCAGGAAGGCCGCATCATCGTTGATGGCACCGAACTGACCGACGATTTGCGCGCGCTCGACACCATCCGCCGCGAGGTTGGTATGGTGTTTCAGGGCTTCAATTTATTCCCGCACCTGACGATTTTGGAAAACTGCACGCTGGCGCCGATTTCGGTGCGCAAAATGCCCAAAGCCGAGGCAGAAGAATTGGCGATGGATTTTCTGCGCAAGGTGAAAATCCCCGAGCAGGCGAAGAAGTATCCCGGCCAACTCTCCGGCGGCCAGCAACAGCGCGTGGCAATT
>CAIZGT010000310.1 GCA_903932545.1 uncultured Rhodospirillales bacterium | reverse complement strand
GCCATCGCATGCCGCGTTGGCGATGGAGATGGGGTTCGACGCGGTGTTGCTCAACACAGCGGTGGCGAGTGCGGGCGATCCGGTGGCGATGGCGGGTGCGTTCTGGCAGGCGGTTGAGGCGGGGCGCATTGCTTATCAGGCCGATCCGATTGATGCGCGCGACATGGCGGCACCGTCCACGCCGGTGTTTGGCCAAGCCTTCCGTGGGGCGTTCGGCGCGTGAGCAGCCTGCCCCGGTTCTATCAGATTGTAGATGATGCGGCGTGGCTGCCCCGGTTGCTGCCGGTGGGGGTTAAGCTCGTGCAGTTGCGGGTGAAAGACAAATCTGAGTCGGAGTTGCGCGCCCAGATCATCACGGCGCGGGATTTATGCGCGGCGCATGATGCGATTTTGGTGGTGAACGACTATTGGCAGCTCGCCATCGAGCTTGGCTGTTCGTTCGTGCATCTCGGCCAGGAAGATCTCGACACCGCCGATGTGGCGGCGATCCGAGGTGCTGGGATGCGGCTTGGGATTTCGACACATGACGAGGCGGAGTTGGCGCGCGCGCTGGCATTTGAGCCAGATTATGTGGCACTCGGCCCGGTTTATCCCACCATCCTCAAGCAGATGCCCTGGGCACCGCAGGGTTTGGCGCGGGTTGCGCAGTGGAAGGCGCTGGTCGGCGATATTCCGCTGGTGGGGATTGGTGGATTGTCGGTGGAACGCGCGCCCGGCGTGCTCGCCGCGGGGGCAGATTGCGTGGCGGTGGTGACGGATGTGCTGCTCCACGCTGACCCAGAGAGTCGGACTCGGCAGTGGTTGGAGGTCACCAAATGGTCGAGTGGGATGACACCGCCATCCCACCCATCAGCGGACTAGTTGCTGCGACGATCACCTGTCAGTTGCAGGATCAGCATGAACAGGTTGATGAAGTTCAGATACAGGCTCAGTGCGTCATAAACACTCTGCTTGCCGAGCATCGCCCCGCCCATATAGGCGTTCTGCATATAGCCGGACTTGATGCGCTGCGTGTCATAGGCGGTGAGGCCGGTGAAGACGACGACGCCAATGACACTGATGGCAAACTGCAATGCAGAGGAGCCGATAAACATATTCACCAAGCCTGCGATGATGATGCCAACCAGGCCCATCACCAGGAAGCTGCCCATCCGGCTGAGGTCAGAGCGGGTGGTGTAGCCCCACAGGCTCATTGCAGCTAAGGTTCCGGCGGTGATGAAGAACACGCGCACGATGCTTTCCCCGGTATAGACCAGGAAGATGTTCATCATGCTGGCACCCATCGCACCCGCGAAAAGCCAGAACAGGCCCTTTGCAGCGGTGCTCGACAGGCGGTTCACGCCGAAGCTGAGCACCATCACGAAGGCGAGCGGGGCGAACATGCTGGCATAGGCCAACATACTAGGTGCATGCACCAAGCCGCGCGGCGTCATGGTGAGCGGGTAGAACATGTCCAGCAGATAGGCATTGCAAGCGTAAGCCACGATGCCGGTGACGAGCAGG